>UQPQ01000003.1 GCA_900542985.1 uncultured Bacteroides sp. | reverse complement strand
CTGTAACCGGCTGATCCGTAGTCAGCTACTCTATTCAGTTGAGCTACGCGGCCATATCTTTTTGTTTGACGGGTGCAAAGGTATGGACTTCTTTTGATATATCCAAATATTCTATCAATTTTTTGTAATCTTTTTTAGTCCATGAATCGTGAATTGAATATTTGCCATCCTAATGTAATACCTATATTCCAGTTCTTAGATGGTGAGCTATAGTGGTTTAGATAGGCGCTGATAGCCCCGAAAGGTAACTTAATCACTAAAGATAATTCTCCCATATATTCTATCCGATGAAATAAATTTCCATAAGTAGCATTCGAAGATTGGTCTCTTTCTATAGGGAATATGGGGGCAAATCCGTAGATTTCTGTACGAACTTGGAAAACCGGAGTAATTTGATACACCGGCATGATACCCGCACCGATAAACTGATTAGCCCGGAAAGCTTCGTTGTAGGTAATTTTACTATGTGCAGTTGGGGCAAACTCTCCAGCTTGCATCATAGTAGCCGTATAGTTGTGACTGAAGTTTCGGGAAGAGTAATAGGCCTTGATGTAATTTCCCAAAGAAAACTTCGATGTTAAAGGGAAGTAACGTTCCATTTCGTACGACAATTGCAACCACGACTGGATATACTTATAGCTTCCTTTGTATGGGTCGGAGGCTTCTGTTCCCGCCCGATAACGTTCTGTGCCGGTATAGATTTGCGCAACAAGTCTTTCTCTGCGTCCTTCGGTTGCATATTGACGGCTATTCAATGTGTTTCCGTCTAAAGCTACTGAACCGCCAAAAATAGTGTAGCGGCTACGGTCGTGTTGGGCATTATTAAAATCTATCACGTTGGTTTGGAAGTATTGGTCTTGCAATTTGGCTATACCTATACCAAACTCAGCCTTTTGTCTGCTTAAAAAGGGAAAAGAAACAAAGAGCTTGACAAAATCTTCTTTCTTTTTATTGAATACGGCCGTACTTCCAGTAGTGAATAGTTTTTCCTGCTTAAAATAATCAAAAGAGGATAGTGAAGCTACCAGACGGCAGGATGTAGGCAGATGGGTAGGGAGGTCCAGTCTTCCTGCAATTTGTATGCTGTTATAAATCTGACCTAAATGTCCGTCTAATGAAAGTTCTTTCGCATAATTGTTCAGGTTATAATAAGTAGCACCCGCATAGATCTGATTGGAGCCATTGGAGGCTATATTTCCCCTACACGAAGAGAAAGATCATCTGCCATGGTAATTTTTAAGTCAAGATCGAAAGTATGGTCAGAGCTGTTGTATATTGCATGGGGAATGATTTCAGATATCATATTGTCCGACATTAACCGGAAATATCCTACACGAAAATCTTCCAGAGAAAAAATTTCATTCTCTGAGGAATGAAATTCTTTGGCAATATATTTTTTTTGCTGTTCATTACCACCATGGATTATAATTTTCCGAAAGCGAAGTTCGGGCATGTAATTTTTGTATACCATACGTTTGCGTTCCAATTGTCTGTAATTGGTGCGGCGGGAAATACGGGATTTAATAGAATCCATCAGTTGGATAGTACGGTTGTATCCGATATCGTGCAGTTCGTCAAAACGCTTAAAGTCCATTAAGTTGACGTCTGTGTATTTAAAAGTCATCAGAATACCCAGCGAATCGGGAAGGGTATAGTCTGTCTTTTGCATGATCATATTTTCAAGTTGTCCCATAATATTGCCCAATTCAGGTTTTCCGGGATTGGAGCTGACTACACTTCCTATGATAATATCCGGGTGGAAGTCTTCAGTCATGATATTGACAGGGAAATTATTGTAGATACCTCCGTCATATGCTAAAACAGAATCGATTTCAATGGGCTTAAACATGGCAGGAAAACTCATGGAGGCGCGGACTGCATCCCCTAAATCTCCTTTTCGGAAGATAATCGGACGTTTATTGTATACATCCGAAGCTACGCAGCGAAAAGGGACAAACAGTTTGTCGAAGTCACCCTGGCAAGAAGCTGTTGCTTGTCCGAAAAGCTCTAAAAAAGCAATATTCATTTGTGTAGGATCCACTACACTGGGAGGCAAAAACTGTGTTTTTACCTTATTTAAGGGGTTCTTAAGAGATACTCGTATGTTTATAAATTCGGGAGTTGGAGCGTTTCGCTTGAAATAGTAAATGTATTTCTCTTCAATGTTACCCGAATACCAGCGTTTGAAGTCGTCCGATTTTAAAAGCTTTTCCATGTCGTCGGGAGAGTATCCCATTGCATAGAGTGAACCGACAATCGCTCCCATGGAGGTGCCTGTAATATAGTCTATCGGAATATTGTTTTCCTCTAAAGCACGGATAATACCAATGTGGGTGATTCCTTTGGCTCCACCACCACTTAATACCAGTCCAACTTTTTGGGCTTTAAGAGAATATGTGCATAGTATCAGGCAACAAAAAATATAGAGTATTTTTTTCATTCGGAAAATGTAAGTTACAACGTTTCTTCCAAAGATAGTGAAAAAGTGATTCAGACATCAAATAATGTCGGGTTTTTATTAAAGACGATAAAAAAATCCCCTTGCTTGAGCATGATAATACAGATATCATATCAAGTAAGGGGATTTACCTTAGTCTTTCTTATGCTTTATATCACAAAACGAATATTGTTAAATCATTTCAATGCTTCGTTTTACGAAATTGGTCAGAGCTTCTCCTTTCAGCATATTGTTTTGAAGCAGTGCCAGGTCTATCAACTGATGTACAACCTTATTTCCTGCTGCATAAGCACTGATGATTGAATCTTTCTGGTTTTTCTGTTCTTCCAGTTTCTTGTCAATGTTGTTCAGTTCGTCTTTTTCGCTTGTTGGAATTTCTTCGTCTTTTTTGCCTTCATGTGCTTTGTGCAACTCGCTTTGACGCAGTTTCAACATCGCAATTTCCGATTCAACAGGAACCAACTGTTCAGAACAAGAGCTTTCAGCATTTTCCAGTACTTGTTTAATCAGTTTGTGGTCGCTGTTCAATACAAGGTTGAACATATCCGGCATTTCTCCATAGAAACTCATACCTGGCTGTATAGAAGCCATTTCTTTCATACGTCGCATATATTCGGCCTGAGTAATGATAATCGGAGCTGCAGTTTCTCCCATGGCTTGAGTTTCTACATGGAATTCTGTCTTCTGTACCTTAGGAAGTTGTCCTTTGAATACAGTTGCCAGCATTTCACGTTTATCAGCAGCCAGTTCTTCGCCTTTTTGCTCTTCTTTCACAATCAGACGGTCGATTACATCGCTGTCTACACGAGTGAAACGACTCTTTTCCAACTTCTGTTCCAGCATATTAATCATAGGAACATCAAGCTGACCATCCATAATTAATACGTTGTAGCCTTTGTTCTTTGCACTATCAATGTAAGTATACTGGTCGTCTTTATTGGTTGCATACAAATAAATAAGGTTTCCTTCTTTATCTGTCTGGTTGTCTTTAATCAGCGTCTGATACTCTTCGAATGTATAATATTTTCCGTCTGTATCCTTGAGTAGGGCAAACTTGTTTGCTTTCTCATAGAAATCTTCCTGAGTAAGCATTCCGTAGTTGATGAAAATCTTTAAGTCATCCCATTTTGATTCAAACTCATTGCGGTCGTTCTTAAAGATAGACTGCAAGCGGTCTGCTACTTTTTTAGTGATATAGGTAGAGATTTTCTTCACATTCGAATCGCTTTGCAGGTAAGAACGTGATACATTCAGCGGAATATCCGGAGAATCGATTACTCCATGAAGCAGTGTCAGGAAGTCGGGTACAATACCTTCTACAGAATCAGTTACATATACTTGATTGCAGTACAATTGGATTTTGTTCTTCTGTAAATCAATATTGCTCTTGATTTTCGGGAAGTACAGCACTCCAGTCAGGTTGAATGGATAGTCTACATTCAGATGAATCCAGAACAAAGGTTCGTCCGACATTGGATACAAGTCACGGTAGAACTTTTTGTAGTCTTCGTCTTGCAATTCGCTTGGCTTTTTAGTCCAAATAGGGCATGTATCGTTTATCAGATTATCTTCTTCTGTTTCTACCTGTTTTCCGTCTTTCCATTCTTTCTTCTTTCCAAATGCTACCGGTACGGCTAAGAAACGGCAGTATTTATTCAGCAATCCCTGAATACGAGATTCTTCAAGGAATTCTTTGCAATCATCGTCAATATACAGGATAATATCTGTACCTCGGTCTGCCTTTTCAGTTTCTTCCAGTGTAAACTCAGGACTTCCGTCACAAGTCCATTTTACAGCTTGTGCCCCTTCTTTATAAGATTTAGTTACGATTTCTACTTTTTGGGCTACCATGAATGCTGAGTAGAATCCCAAACCAAAGTGTCCGATAATGGCATTGGCATCGTCTTTATATTTTTCAAGGAAATCGTTGGCTCCTGAGAATGCAATCTGGTTGATGTATTTTTCGATTTCTTCAGCTGTCAGACCAATACCTCTATCCGAAATGGTAATTGTTTCCTTGTCTACCTTTACATGAATGGTAAGATTGCCCATTTCTCCTTTGAATTCACCTTTAGAAGCATATGTTTTCAACTTTTGGGTTGCATCTACGGCATTTGATACTAGTTCGCGAAGAAATATTTCATGATCGCTGTACAAGAACTTTTTGATGATGGGGAATATGTTTTCAGTAGTAACCCCAATGTTACCTTTCTGCATATCTTTAATAAGTTTTAATTATTATGTTTTCTAATTTACGTGGTATTTATCGCAAAAAAAATGCCAGACGAATATCGTCTGACATTTTGTCTGTATTCAAGCCAATAAAACTTATTTCTCTACCTTCATGCGGATTTCTTTTCCGTTTTCATCCATGTAAACATGTAATGTATCACCGCTTTGAGGGTCTTCATTCAGTATCAGTTCGGCCAAACCGTCTTCCAGATTGTTTTGGATAGACCGTTTCAAAGGACGTGCACCAAATTGCACATCATATCCTTGAGAAGCTACGTAGCGTTTTGCTTCTTCGTCGATAGAAAGCTTATATCCCAGATTTTCAATACGTTTATATAGCCCTTTTAATTCAATTTCGACAATTTTCTGGAGTGCTTCTATATCCAGCTGGTCGAAAGTGATGATTTCGTCCAAACGATTGATGAATTCCGGAGCAAACGATTTATTGAGTGCTTTGGTGATTACGCTGCGTGAATGCTCTTTTTCGTCGATACGTGTTTGGGCAGCAAATCCAATACCTTTTCCAAACTCCTTAAGTTGACGGGTGCCAATGTTGGAAGTCATAATAATGACTGTATTTTTAAAATCCACTGTCCGTCCGTAACTGTCGGTCAGTCTTCCTTCATCCATTACCTGAAGTAGAAGATTGAATACATCGGAGTGCGCTTTCTCTATTTCGTCCAGCAATACGATGGAGTAGGGTTTGCGTCGTACTTTCTCTGTCAGTTGTCCACCTTCTTCGTAGCCTACGTATCCCGGAGGAGCTCCTACAAGACGAGACACTGTAAATTTTTCCATGTACTCGCTCATATCGATACGAATCAGTGCATCAGCAGAGCCAAACATAAGTTTGGATAATTCCTTGGCCAAGTGTGTCTTACCTACACCGGTAGGTCCTAAGAACAAAAATGTTCCTATAGGCTTGTTAGGGTCTTTCAGTCCAACACGGCTTCGGCGGATAGCTTTCACTAGGGTGTCTACGGCTTTATCCTGTGCAATGACTTTAGACAGCAACTCCTCTTTCATTCCACGAAGCTTGATTCCTTCGGCTTGTGCCATGCGTTGTACCGGGATACCAGACATCATTGAAACAACATCTGCTATCTGCGTTTCGTCTACTGTTTCTCGGTTTTCCTTCAAACTCTCTTCCCACGCTTGCTTCATCTCCTCCAGTTTCTCTATATATTTCTTTTCCTGATCCCGGAAACTGGCAGCTAATTCGAAGTTCTGTAAACGTACTGCCTCGTTTTTATGGTTACGGGTTTCTTCAATCAGCTTTTCCTGCTCTTCCAGTTCTTTGGGCGCGGTGATATTGGTCAGATGCACACGTGAACCTGCTTCATCCAAAGCATCAATCGCTTTGTCGGGGAAGTTGCGGTCGGTTATATAGCGGTCTGCCAATTTGACACATGCCTCAAGAGCTTCCTCTGTATAGTTTACGTTGTGATGCTCTTCGTATTTTTCCTTAATATTTTTCAGAATCTGCAATGTCTCTTCGGGAGTAGTAGGCTCTACTAATACTTTTTGGAAGCGTCGCTCTAAAGCTCCGTCTTTTTCGATATTTTGTCTGTATTCGTCCAATGTAGTAGCACCGATACATTGTATTTCTCCTCGGGCTAACGCTGGTTTCAGCATATTGGCAGCATCCATAGAACCGGCAGCAGATCCTGCACCTACAATATTGTGGATTTCGTCGATAAACAAGATGATATCCGGGTTCTTTTTCAACTCATTAAGGATAGAACGAATTCGCTCTTCAAACTGTCCGCGGTATTTGGTTCCTGCTACAACGGCAGTCATATCAAGGGCTATCACGCGTTTGTCGAACAGGATACGTGATACTTTCTTTTCCACAATGCGTAATGCCAGTCCTTCTACAATGGCAGATTTACCGACTCCCGGTTCGCCTATCAGAATAGGGTTGTTTTTCTTTCTTCGGCTTAGAATCTGTGCTAAACGTTCAATTTCCTTTTCGCGTCCTACTACCGGATCTAGTTTGCCCTCTGAAGCGGCTTTTGTCATGTCGGTACCGAATGAATCGAGTACAGGGGTATCGTTAGTAGGCTTTTGTTGGCGGGTACGGGTAGTTTGTTGTGTATCAGATTCAAAAGGGGAGTTGTTCTCGTTTCCATGTCGGCGGATTCCTTCCTCTTCTTCATCTTCTTCCCCAAAATCAAGACCACTTTGAGGTTCTGATTTAGGAATAAGACGATCTCTTATTTTCTGATAAGTAACTTCATGTTCTTCTAATATTTGACATGCTTTGCTTTGGCTTTCTCTCATAATTGCTAATAAAATATGTTCTGTGTCAGCGAACTTACATTTCATAAGGCGAGACTCCAATAGGCTCATTTTAAGCAGCTTGGCTGTAAGATCGTTGAAACCAATGTTCTCGTTGTATGTATCTGTTTCATCAACTTCTTCGCGCAAAGAGGCTTCAAGTTCCTTCTTTACAGTTTTCAAATCAATGTATAAATCTTGTAAAATTTCAATAGCCTTTCCTGTACCTTCACGTATCACACCTAGTAACAAATGTTCTGGGGTGATATACTTGTTACGTAGTCGGTTAGCTTCCTCTTTGCTGTATACTATGATATCGGATACTCGTGGCGTAAATTGATTTTGATTGTCCATAAAATTCATGTTTCTCCAATGTGCAAATATACATTATAAATATAGAACCAAAGTTCTATTATTTGTATTTAACAAATAGTGTGCCATTTTGTTGTTTTTTTGCTGTAATTTGAAAATTGCGTTTTTATGTTCTGAAAGTTAATTTTTTGATTGTTTGATCTTCGTGTAGTGGCTCTTTTGTTTACTTTCTATGTGTAGATGTTTAAATGATTTAGAATGAAGTAGTTTGTTATGCAACGAGATTTTCGGGATAGGAAAGAATGTGTATATTGTACGTGTTTTTTATGGTGGAAGTTCTTTTTTATGTTCGTAAACAGTGTTTTTCTTTCTTTTTTTGAAAAATAGAATGCTTTTTAAAACTTGGAGCTTTTGTTTTGCCAATTCAATAAAAAGTCGTACTTTAGCATGGTTTTTAACAATCGAACTAAAGAGATATAATAATAAATTTAATTTAAATGCAAGAGCAAGACAGAATTATAAAAATCAACATCGAAGAGGAAATGAAGTCGTCGTACATCGACTACTCTATGTCTGTAATCGTAGCACGCGCCCTCCCAGATGTAAGAGATGGTTTTAAGCCTGTGCATCGCCGTATTTTGTACGGAATGATGGAACTGGGAAATACTTCAGACAAACCATATAAAAAGTCTGCGAGAATCGTAGGTGAGGTATTAGGTAAATATCATCCGCATGGAGACTCTTCTGTGTACGGTGCATTGGTACGTATGGCTCAGGATTGGGCAATGCGTTATCCGTTGGTAGATGGACAGGGTAACTTCGGCTCGGTTGATGGTGATAGTCCTGCTGCCATGCGTTATACGGAAGCTCGTCTGAAAAAAATAGGTGAAGAGATGATGCAGGATCTTTATAAAGAAACTGTGGACTTCCAGAATAACTTTGATGATACCTTACAGGAACCAACTGTGATGCCAACCCGTATTCCGAATCTTTTGGTAAATGGAGCATCTGGTATTGCTGTGGGTATGGCTACCAATATGCCTACACATAATTTGGCAGAGGTTATTGACGCTTGTGTTGCTTATATCGATAATAATGAAATAGATGTAGACGGCTTGATGCAATATGTAAAAGCACCGGACTTCCCGACTGGAGGATACATTTATGGAATCAGTGGGGTACGTGATGCATACGAAACCGGTAGGGGACGTGTGGTGATGCGTGCCAAAACAGATATAGAATCACACCCTACACACGATAAAATTATCGTTAATGAAATACCTTATAACGTAAATAAGAAGGAGCTGATTGAAAATATTGCTTCTTTGGTAAACGAAAAGAAAATAGAAGGTATTTCGTATGTAAACGATGAATCCGACCGTGAAGGTATGCGCATCGTAATTGATGTAAAACGTGATGCCAACGCTAGTGTAGTATTGAACAAATTGTTCAAGATGACTGCATTGCAGACTTCATTTGGTGTAAATAATATTGCATTAGTACACGGACGACCGAAATTGCTGAATCTGAAGGATTTAATTCGTCTGTTTGTAGAACACCGCCATGAAGTGGTTATTCGTCGTACACAGTTTGATTTGCGTAAGGCGAAGGAACGCGCTCATATTTTGGAAGGCTTGATTATTGCATCGGATAATATTGATGAAGTAATTCGTATCATTCGTGCAGCCAAAACTCCTAATGAGGCTATATCTAATTTGATGGAACGCTTCCAGTTATCTGAAATTCAGGCACGTGCTATCGTAGAAATGCGTTTGCGCCAGTTGACTGGTTTGATGCAGGATCAGTTGCATGCTGAATATGAGGAACTGATGAAGCAAATTCAATATTACGAAGAAATCTTGACTAATGATGAATTATGTAAGAAAGTCATTAAGGATGAATTGATAGAAGTGAAAGAAAAGTACGGTGACAAACGTCGTTCGGAAATTGTCTATGCTTCGGAAGAATTTAATCCGGAAGATTTCTATGCAGATGATGAGATGGTTATTACAATTTCTCATTTGGGATACATCAAACGTACACCGCTTTCTGAATTCCGTGCTCAAAATCGTGGGGGAGTAGGTTCGAAAGGTAGTGAAACTCGTGACGAGGATTTCATCGAACACATCTATCCTGCTACAATGCATAATACGATGATGTTCTTTACGCAGAAAGGTAGATGTTACTGGCTGAAGGTATATGAAATTCCGGAGGGCAATAAGACATCGAAGGGACGTGCTATTCAGAACTTGCTGAATATTGATGCTGATGATATGGTAACAGCTTATCTGCGTGTGAAGAATTTGAATGATACAGAGTTTATCAATAGTCATTATGTATTGTTCTGTACAAAGAATGGTGTTATTAAGAAAACACTGTTGGAACAATATTCTCGTCCACGTCAGAATGGAGTTAATGCAATTACTATACGTGAAGACGACCGCGTAATTGAAGTTCGTATGACAAACGGTAACAATGAAATTGTAATTGCGAACCGCAATGGTCGTGCCATCCGTTTCCATGAAAGTGCAGTGCGTGAAATGGGACGTACAGCTACTGGTGTACGTGGTATTACACTGGATGAGGATGGAAAAGACGAGGTAATAGGAATGATTTGTATTAAAGATCCTCAGAAAGAAACAATTATGGTTGTTTCTGAGAATGGGTATGGAAAACGTTCTGATATTGAAGATTACCGTAAAACGAATCGAGGTGGTAAGGGAGTGAAAACTCTGAATATTACGGATAAGACAGGTGAATTGGTTGCCATTAAATCAGTAACAGATGAAAATGATTTGATGATTATCAACAAGTCTGGTATTACTATTCGTCTGAAAGTAGCCGAAGTTCGTATAATGGGTCGTGCTACTCAAGGAGTTCGTCTGATTGACCTTGAAAAGCGAAATGATCAGATAGGTTCTGTTTGTAAGGTTACTTCTGAAGCTGAGGAAGAAAGTGTTGCTGAATCTTCTTCGGAACAGGAATTACCAGAACAGAATGAAGAGCATATAGACAAAAACTAAAACGAAAAATTGTATTACTAAATTAAAAACACAATTATGAAAAAAGTATTATTAAGTGCAGCTGCTTTATTGTTTTCTGTATATGCAGCCAACGCTCAGGAAAGCGTTGTGAAGGAAGCGAAATCTGCAAAGAGTGACCCTGTAAAAGCTGCTGAAATTTTGGAGCCGGCTTTGGTTGATCCATCTACTGCTAATGATCCAGAAACTTGGAAGTTGGCTGGTGATTTTCAGAAATCTATTTATGATGGAGAAAATCAAAAATTGTATTTCTTGAGAAATGGTTTGCCAAGTGATAGTCCGGTAGATACTCTGAAATTGGGAAATAGTATTACTAAAATGTATGAATACTATTTGAAGTGTGATGAAATTGAGCAGGCTAAAGTAAAAAGTGGTGAATTGAAAAAGCCTAAATTGAGAAAGAAAATTGTAAAGGTTTTGGCTGATCCTAGCGTACGTGAAAATATGTATGTGCTTGGTGGTACTGCTTTGAATAATGGTGATTATGCAAATGCTGTTAAGATTTTAGGATTGTACATTGATACTTCTAAGAATCCTATTTTTGAAACAGAAGATGCTGTAAAAAATGATACTTTAGTTCCTTTCTATGCCGCATACGCTACATATGCTGCTTACTCAATCAAGGATAAAGATGCAGTAATCAAATATGCAGCTGTAGGTAAAGAGCACAAGGAAGAAGGTTTCAGAGCATTGTGGGCTTTGGCTGAGTTGTATAAGAGTGAAGAAGCTGCTGATTCTGTACAGTGGTTGGCTACAATCAAAGAAGGTGTAGAAAAATTTCCAACTCAGGAATATTTCGTAGCAAACTTGATGGATTACTATATTCAGAAGAATAAAGTAGATGAAGGTTTGACTCAGATTGACGCAATTCTTGCTAAAAATCCAAGCCCATATTTCTTGTATGTAAAAGGTGTACTACAGTATACAAAACAGGATTATGAAGCTGCTATCAAAACATTTAATGAAATAATTGCTCAGGAAAGTGATTATAAGGCAGAAGCTTATTCTAAAATTGGAGATTGTTATTTCTTCCCAGCACAGGTTATCGTAGAAGAAAATTCTAAATTGTCTATGGATGATCCTAAATATGCTACAAATGAAGCTAAAATTAAGGAATTGTACGAAAAAGCTAAACCTTTCTATGAAAAAGCAAAAGAATTGAAACCGGATAACAAACAATTATGGGGTCAGTTCTTGTTGAATATCTATTGGAAGTTGAATAAAGCAGAATACGATGCTTTGGAAAAAGAATTAGGTTATTAATATATAGTCTAGAATAAATAATAAAAAAAGCTATCTCAAAATGAGATAGCTTTTTTTATTGGAATTAATTGATATTGAATTATTATTATTCAATAAAATATATAATTGAATGTTTGTATTATAATTGGTATTATGTTTAATTATTGTTGTCAGTATTTCCATTAATATCTTCCCTTTTCAAAAGAAAATTAAGGTTAAAAATGAAGTGAACGGAAATTTCCAAATAAATAAGAAAGCCAGAATTTTTTCTGAAATTCTGGCTTTCTTATATTAAAAGTGAATTGCTTTAGCATTTGATTTTTAGTTCATCCAAAATTCTACGCATTTCTTCGAAAGTTGTAATTCGTGTAGGAACTAATGGTAAACGAAGACGGTTCTTAATCATTCCCATCATGTTTAGCATGGCTTTTACTCCGGCAGGATTACCATCAACGAATAAAAGCTTAAACAGCTCTGTAAATTTATGGTGAATAGTTAGGGCATTCGCATAATCACCAGCTAAAGCTAAACGTGTCATACGGCTGAATTCGCGTGGAAAAGCATTTCCGATAACTGAGATTACTCCTACAGCTCCCAATGTGATTAGCGGGAAGGTAATACCATCATCACCAGAGATAACATCAAAATTTTCAGGTTTGTTCTTAATGATATCATCCATTTGTGTAATGTCTCCAGAAGCCTCCTTAATTGCTACAATGTTTTGAAAATCACGTGCAAGGCGAAGGGTTGTAGCAGCTGTCATGTTTACCCCTGTACGACCTGGTACATTATAAAGCACGATCGGTAATTGGGTCGCTTCTGCAATCGCTTTATAATGCTGGTAAATACCTTCTTGTGAGGGCTTATTATAATAAGGTACAGAAACCAAAACAGCATCTACACCTGTAAAATCATCGTTTTTCAATGTGTCTACTACAGTTTGCGTACAATTACTTCCGATACCTAATAAAATAGGTACACGTCCATTAACGCGTTCAATAACGACCTGCTTTATTTTCTTTTTCTCATCAGCGGTAAGTGTCGGGGTTTCGGCTGTAGTTCCCAATACGCAGAGAAAGTCTATGCCGTTTTGAACTTGATATTCTACTAATCTGATAAGTGCGTCGTAGTCTACACTTCCGTCTTCATTGAAAGGAGTTATCAGAGCTACTCCCATTCCGCTAAGTCTTCTTCGTATCATAAATGAATTATAAACTCTTGTACAAAATGCAAAAATACGAATATTTTCTATTGAATTATTATTTTTATTATCTTTTTGCTTTTAAAAAGCCTGCTTTTAGTTAATCATGGCTAAAAATTCATCTTCATTGAGAATTGTTATGCCTAATTTTTGAGCTTTTTCTAGCTTACTGGGTCCCATATTCTCTCCCGCCAACACGAAACTAGTCTTCTTGGAAATACTTCCTACATTTTTACCACCATGTTTTTCAATCATCTCTTTGTATTCATCACGTGAATGATGAGCAAAAACTCCACTGATAACTATAGATTTACCTTGTAGCTTATCTGTGTAGCCTGAATAGTCTGTTTCATCAGCTTTCAGTTTCAGACCAGCTTCACGAAGGCGTTCGATCAAAGCACGATTCTTCTCATTTGCAAAATATAGCAAGATACTTTGGGCTATCTTTTCTCCTATTTCATCCACATGAATTAAGTCGTCAAGAGTTGCAGACATCAATGCATCAATAGACCGGAAGGCTTTGGCAATTTTCTTTGCTACAGTTTCGCCTACAAAGCGAATACCAAGAGCAAACAAAACTCTTTCGAAAGGAACTTCCTTTGAGCGTAGGATACCTTGTATAATGTTTTCTGCCGATTTTTCACCCATTCTTTCCAATTGGCAGATATCTGTAGCCTGCAGATGATAAAGGTCAGCTACATTCTGTATCATTCCTTCCTGGTAAAACAGGTCTACAGTTTCCGGTCCAAGTCCTTCTATATTCATCGCTTTGCGACTGATGAAATGCTCTATTTTCCCTTTGATTTGTGGAGGGCAAGCCGTTTCGTTTGTACAATAATGAGCTGCTTCGTCTTCATAACGTACCAATTTGCTTCCACATTCCGGACAGTGAGTAATGAAAGTTATCTTTTCACTATCGGGTTTGCGTGAAGCTGCATCTACCCCTGTAATCTTAGGGATGATCTCTCCTCCTTTTTCTACATATACCATATCGCCTACATGTAAGTCTAGCGAAGCAATAATATCTGCATTGTGCAAAGAAGCCCGGCGCACTACAGTTCCTGAGAGTTGTACAGGCTCAAGGTTAGCTACTGGTGTGATAGCACCTGTACGTCCTACCTGATACGTTACCTTGATGAGTTTTGTAAGAGCCTGTTCGGCCTGAAACTTGTAGGCAATAGCCCATCGGGGCGATTTGGCTGTATATCCCAAATTCCGTTGTTGACGCAGAGAGTTTACCTTTAAGACAATACCGTCGGTTGCAACAGGTAAATTCTTTCGTTCTATATCCCAATATTTGATAAATTCGAAGATCTCATCCAAAGTCCGTACTTTACGGGTGATATGAGATATTTTAAATCCCCATTCGGCCGCTTTTTGAAGGTTTTCATAATGTCCGTCACAAGGCAAATTCTCACCTAACAGATAGTAAAGATAAGCATCCAATTGCCGGCTAGCCACTACTGCAGAGTTTTGAGATTTTAAAGTACCCGATGCAGCATTGCGAGGATTGGCAAAAAGCGGTTCTTCACGTGCTTCACGTTCGCGGTTTAATTTCTCGAATACATCCCATGGCATCAGAATTTCACCGCGTATTTCAAAGTTTTGAGGATAATCATTACCATGTAATACCAAAGGGATGCTGCGGATGGTTTTAACGTTGTCTGTGACATCGTCTCCTTTCACTCCATCACCACGTGTTACGGCACGTACCAACTTTCCGTTTTCATAGGTTAAAGAAATAGAAGTCCCGTCGAATTTCATTTCGCAACAGATTTCAAATTCTTCATTCAAAGATTTGCTGACCCGTTCATAAAAGTCGGTTACTTCGGCTTCCGAATATGTATTTCCCAAGGATAACATCGGATACTTGTGCTCCACCTGGGTGAAATTTTTATTGATATCACTTCCTACGCGCATGCTCGGAGAGTTCTCATCGAAATGCTCCGGATGTTTGGCTTCCAGATCCTGTAGCTCTCGCATCAGCTTATCGAATTCGATATCTGAAATTACCGGGGCGTTCAAAACATAATAATTGTAGTTATGAAGATGCAACTCTTCGCGTAGTTGGTCTATTCTTTCTATTTCAGTCATGATGTTTTTGAATGATGTTTCGTGCAAAAATAGCAAAAATGTAGTTTGGGGAGATGTGGGTACGGAGGAATATTCTTACTTTTGCAAAAAATAACAAGACATTATGAGAATAGATATTATAACGGTTTTGCCGGAAATGATAGAAGGTTTTTTCAATTATTCTATCATGAGCCGTGCACAGAAGAAAGGTATTGCCGAAATTCATATTCACAATTTACGTGATTATGCTTACGACCGCTACCGTAAAGTAGATGATTATCCCTTTGGAGGATGTGCAGGTATGGTGATGAAGATAGAGCCTATCGACCGATGTATTTCGGCATTGAAGGCAGAGCGTCATTACGATGAGGTGATTTTTACTACTCCCGATGGAGAGCAGTTTAATCAGAAGATGGCAAACACGTTATCGATGACTCAGAATCTGATAATTCTCTGCGGGCATTTCAAAGGAATTGATTATCGTATCCGCGAACATTTTATTACGAAAGAAATCAGTATTGGCGATTACGTGCTCACGGGAGGAGAACTGGCAGCTGCGGTTATAGCTGATTCTATTGTACGGATTATCCCGGGTGTAATATCCGATGAGCAGTCGGCTTTGTCTGATTCTTTTCAAGATAATTTACTGGCTCCTCCAGTCTATACCCGTCCGGCGGAGTACAATGGCTGGAAAGTGCCCGATATTCTTTTATCCGGTCATGAAGCAAAAATACGTGAGTGGGAATTTCAGCAATCCTTAGAGCGTACACAGCGTTTGCGTCCGGACTTGCTGGAAGGGAAATAATCTTTACAAAAATAAGAGGTTGTCAAAATGAAGATGCAGAGCTTTCTTCTTTTGGCCATAAAAACTAAGCTCTGCATCCTGTCATAAAAGCGGATGCAGAGCTTATTCTTTTATAAAGCAAATATTGTAAAATATTTTCTTATACTTCTAATGCTCCGATAATGTCGCGTACAGATGAATATCCATGACGGTTCAGGTAATCATTGATACCTTCTGCTACCTTTACTGTGATGGCTGGATCGATAAAGTTAGCTGTACCAATCTGAATAGCTGATGCACCAGCCAAAAGGAATTCTACTGCATCTTTCCAATTCATGATACCTCCCAAACCGACAACTGGAATTTTCACAGCTTTTGCTACTTGCCATACCATTCGTAAGGCAATAGGTTTCACAGCGGCTCCACTCATACCACCGGTAACGGTAGAAAGAATAGGCTTGCGTTTTTCTGCATCAATAGCCATGCCCAAAAGTGTATTGATAAGCGATACGCTATCTGCTCCGGCGCCTTCTGCAGCACGGGCAATTTCAGTAATATCAGTAACGTTGGGAGACAGTTTTACAATGAGGGTCTTATTGTATACTTTTCGTACAGCACTGACTACTTCTGCAGCTCCATGAGATGTTACTCCGAAGGCCATACCACCTTGCTTAACGTTCGGGCATGAGATGTTCAATTCAATAGCCGGTATATTTTCCAGCTCGTTGATGATACGTGCAGTTTCAGCATAATCTTCTACCTGAGATCCCGATACATTGACAATCATGTTAGTCTTGATTTCTTTGATTTGCGGGTAGATGTGATCTACGAAATAATGTACACCTTTGTTCTGTAATCCTACCGCATTGAGCATTCCCATTGGGGTTTCTGCCATACGAGGATACGGATTTCCTTCACGGTGGTGTAAGGTAGTACCTTTTACAATGATACCTCCAATTTTTTCCAAGTCTACAAAATCCTGGAACTCAAGTCCATATCCAAATGTACCCGATGCGGTCATGACCGGGTTCGACATTTTCAAATTACCGATGTTTACGCTTAAATCTGCCATAATAGTTTCTTTATATTAAATACCGGACCTTCTTTACATACACACACGTGTCCTTCATCTGTTTTTTCTACACAGCAAAGGCAAGCACCTACGCCACATGCCATAGTGTTTTCCAAAGATACTTCACATTCAATATCGTTGGATTTGGCATACTTGGCAACGGCCATCATCATAGGTTTTGGTCCACAAGTGTAAATCATATCAAACTTGTTGTTTGCCAGTACACTATGCTGAGTGACGTATCCTTTTTCTCCCATACTTCCATCTTCGGTAGTGGTGTATACGTCACCAAATGCAGCAAATTCATCCAATTGTAACAGGTCATTTTTGGAACGGGCACCTAACAAGAAAGTTGGTTTGCAGCCCATTTTAAGAAGGGCCTCTCCTAAATATAACATAGGAGCTGTGCCTACACCGCCTCCAATCAGTAAGACTTTCTTTTCTGGTGTTTCTGGCATTGAGAATCCGTTTCCTAAAGGCAAAACAACATTTACAGTATCACCTTGTTTTACAGTTGCTAATTTACGGGTACCATCGCCAACCAATTGTACGAGGAACCAAACTTCATTAGTACGACGGTCTACGTAGTTGATGGAAATAGGACGGCGTAAGAAGGTTGTGTTAGAGCCGTCTATACGGATCTCAGCAAATTGTCCCGGTAACATTTCGGGCAATGGATCTGACTGGGTTAATTTAATGAGGACATAGTTGGCATGCAAACGTATGTTCTCTGTAACCGTTAAATCTAAGATGTATTTTTTCATAAAAAAATAGGGTAAGTTCGTTTTACTTGCAAAGATAGCGAATTTACCCTAAATACATATAGAGAAAATAAAAACGATACTTGTATCGTGAGCTATCGATACAAGCATCGTTGCCTTTCGTGACTTGTATCGTTAGCTTGCGATACAGGTCACGTTTTTCAACTGTCTTTTTCTTATTTATCAGGCTTGAAGACTTCGTACGTTCCGTTATCGAAGAAAATCCTGATTTCTGTAATTTTTGGATGTGGCTTTTCAATGTACTTAATTTCCTCACGTACAATCTCTTTGGTGGGATAAATGGGGTTGTTACCCCCGTTTTTTTGCCCAAAATCGGAAGCGTCTGATGGATTGGCCGCAATTTCGGGCTTTTCTGAGGTGTTATCCCACATGAAATCTATTCCGCTAATAGCCTCTGGTTTTTCTTCTTGCGATTCTTCCGTTATCGGACCCTCTCCATAAAGCAGCCAATTGAGGTTTATATGTGGATATGCCTTATGTATACGCATTACTACTTCCAAACTCGGCTTATTGCGCCCGTTGAATATATGTGATAAAGAAGAAGTTGAAATGCCAATCTTTTCGGCAAATTCAACGTTACTTAGTCCTTCTTTTTGCATTATTTGAGCGATACGGTCTTTCATTTACAAATGGAATTAGAAGAATTTCGATATACAAAAGTAATTGATAGATTTTAATATTGCAAATTATACGTTTATAAAATTAAATAAAGTTGCAATTTAATAATGTAAACCTTGTATTAACAAGTGTAATTTATATATGTGAACAGAGAAGGCTATATATTGGAATAAACTTTAATGATTTACATTAAAAATTTGGCATATAGATGTATTGATAATTGACTGGGTTTAATTTCTATTTTATAGTATAAATACAGACATAACAGATGTTAATTCATGTATATAAGCTTTATTTTATTTTTGTAAAGCGTTGGTTCTTAGAATATAATTATAGTTATGTGTCGTGGAATAAATATACATATACAATAATAAAGTAATACAAATATACATGTATATAAAAAGGTATCCCCTACTCTATTATTGTGAAATAATAAAGAAATATACAATTGCATATACGTTTGTATAGTGTGATATCATATTTGTATATCATTACAAATGTAATATTGATTAATGTGTATTACATTTGTATTGTGAGGTAAAAGGATTAGCAGTTTTGTATCCTAAGTCTACTTTGCTATTGCATGGACATGCTCTTTTCGTTTACGAAGATATACCCTATATAAAATTGAAAATGCATGTAAGAGGATGTGGAACTATTAGATCGGAAAACCTCATAAAACGGCCGTTTTTGTGTGGTGTAATCAAGTTGTGAGTAAATTTGCCGTATTTTTGATGGTCTATATGATACATATCGTCAGTTCTACTTCTGAAATTCCTGCATAAATTTCTGCAATTCGCCTTTAAATATTTTATTGTGTAATGTAAATGATGAAATATTTGCCTATATGATATTTGGGTAGCTATAAATATTATAAAAAATTAGTGTATTTCCTTTTGTATTTCCGTTCTATGAATTTTAAAAGAGTTTTTAAAGGCTATTATACATGATGGATTTGCAATAGCGTAGAGAGAGGATTCTATCATGCAAAGACAAGAAATATGAGATGGGAAGTGTAATGTTTCTGATGTTTGTCTTATGTAAAAATCCCCCTTTCCGATTAAAAGGAAAGAGGGAGTTTTGTATAGGACTTATTGTACAAAAAGGAAGATTAAAAGAGTCTTTCTTTTGTTTATTTTAGCTGTTAAAATTGCAGATCGATAACAGTGTCTAGTGGATATGAAAAGCTTTATAAAACTTCTTTTTTTAGTTTCTGTTCGATGTCTGCTGGAAGTAACTTTAGGAGTTAGTGCAAGATCATATAGACCAGACTTCGTAGCAGTTCTCCATCGGGTGTAGAAGGATTGCCTATACCTTTGGATTTAGCATCGCATTCGCGGATTGCCCCAATAATCTGCATTACTTTAACTCCGCTGTATTTTTGCATTGCTATCATATAATCTTTGGATTGCCAGGGTGAACGAAGACCAAGTTGAGCTGCGATTCCCTGATCTGTTTTTTCCGGTGCATAGTAAGCGAGCATAAGATTTGCAAAGAAATTAAATAAAACAGCCAAGGTCACCTGCAATGGATTATTCTTGGGATTTTCTTCAAAATATTTTACTATCTGATTCGCTTTTAAGACGTCCTTTGCTATTAAAGCATTCCGTAATTCGAAGTTGTTGTAGTCTTTGCTTATGCCAATGTTTCGTTCAATCAGCTCGGGGGTAATACGCTTTTGTCCGGCCGGAAGAGTGATAATTAATTTTTCCAATTCTCCCGCCATTCTGTTTAAGTCAGCTCCTACAAATTCAGCCATCATTTCGGATGCCTTCGGCTCTATTTCTACCTGTTTTCTTTTCAGATAGGAAGAAATAAAGCCTGGCAACTGAGCTTCCTTTAGTTTCTTCGATTCAAAGAGTACTCCGGCTTTTTCTATTTCGGCTGTAATTTTTTTTCTTCTGTCTAATGCTCCATGCTTGTAGCAAAAGACCAGAATAGTTGACGCTAAAGGTTTCTGGAGATAGTAAGTCAGCTCTTCTATATTACGTAAATGCTGAGCCTCTTTTACTACCACCACCTGGTATTTAGACATCATGGGGTAACGTTTGGCTGCATTGATAACCGTTGCAATGTCTGTGTCTGCTCCATACAGAACAGTCAGATTAAACTCCTTTTCAGTCTCTGTGAGCGCATGATTTACGAGATAATCGGATATACGGTCGATGTAATAATCTTCTTCTCCCATCAGAAAATAGATGGGAGAATAGACTTCATTTTTTAAGTTGCGGACAATCTCTTCGTAAGTAACTTCTTTAGCCATTTACCAATCAAACTTCAAGTGTTTTACTGTTTTCTTTTCATCGATAATCATGCGTAAGGCAGCGATACCTATTTCTACGTGTTCATGCACAAAACGGCGTGTAACCATAGAATCGCTTTTGTCTGTCTTTACCCCTTCCGGTATCATGGGTTGGTCGGATACCAAGAGCAGAGCCCCTGTAGGGATATGATTCGCAAATCCTGTTGTAAAAAGCGTTGCAGTTTCCATATCTACGGCCATGGCACGTGTTTTGAGAAGATACTTCTTGAAGTCATCATCATGCTCCCAGATACGTCGGTTGGTGGTATACACAGTTCCGGTCCAATAGTCGCGGGAATGGTCACGGATGGCTGATGAAACGGCACGCTGTAACATAAATGCCGGAAGGGCCGGTACTTCAGGGGGATAATAATCGTTCGATGTACCTTCTCCCCGGATGGCTGCAATCGGCAGAATCAGGTCGCCGATCTGGTTCTTCTTGTCTATTCCTCCGCATTTTCCCAGGAACAGGCATGCTTTAGGCTTGATAGCGCTTAGTAAATCCATGATAATTGCCGCATTGGGGCTTCCCATTCCGAAGTTGATTATGGTGATTCCTTCGGCATGGGCAGAAATCATATTGGCGTCACGTCCTAAGATCGGTACATTAAACTTTTCGGCAAAAATTTCGACATAATTGTTGAAGTTGGTCAGCAGAATATATTCACCAAAATCCTCTAAGTTCCGTTTGGTGTATCGGGGTAGCCAGTTTGCTACAATTTCTTCTTTTGTTTTCATAATGTTTTTGTTTTTTAGAGTAAAATAGAAAGCGATTCGGTATAGTCAAACTTGAAAAACATTGCTTTTCGTTTGCCGCTACACTCGCCTTTCACTACTTTTGTAAGAAATGTATGACCTATATATGCAAATGTACGAAATGTTGCCATTAAATTTACCACACTATTCTCATAAAGTTATCACAAAGACAGGTAAAAACTATATTTTTGATGATTTACGCAAGAAGTATGTAGCCTTGACACCTGAGGAATGGGTGCGTCAGCACTTTATTCATTTCCTGTTAGAGCAAAAAGGTTATCCCAAGGGATTATTGGCCAATGAGGTGCAAATCTGCTTAAACGGGACGAAAAAACGGTGTGATACGGTGCTTTACGGGCGCGATCTGAATGCACGGATGATTGTGGAATATAAAGCACCTTCGATAGAGATTACGCAGGCTGTATTCGACCAGATTACCCGTTATAATATCGTATTGAAGGTAGAATACCTGATTGTGAGCAACGGGCTTCGTCATTATTGCTGTAAAGTGAACTATATGGATGGTACGTATGCGTTTTTGCCGGATATTCCTCCATACGATATGTTATAGAATAAAAAAATCCGCAATACACGGAAAAGGTAAATGCCTTTTTATGTGTATTGCGGAATATAAGGAAGAGATAAAATGCTTTTATTTAATCTTGGTATCCAAGTGCTTTTCTGTCACTACTCCTGCCAATTCCGGGTCGATCATGATACGTCCACAGTATTCGCAAACGATAATTTTCTTACGCATACGGATATCCAACTGTTTCTGAGGCGGAATCTTATTGAAACATCCTCCACAAGCATCACGCTGTACATAAGTGATACCCAATCCGTTGCGTGAGTTCTTACGGATACGTTTGAATGCCTGAAGCAAACGAGGTTCGATAGTAGTTTCGAGGTTTTTGGTTTTTTCTCTCAACTTTTCTTCTTCCTGTTTGGTTTCAGAGATAATTTCGTCCAGTTCGTTTTTCTTCACTTCCAGATCTTTCTGGCGTTCTTCCAAAGCATGAGTACTTTTTACAATTTCCTCTTCTTTTGCTGCGATAGAAGCAGTATATTCCTTGATACGTTTTTCGCACAATTCTACTTCCAATGACTGGAATTCAATTTCCTTAGTCAATACATCGTACTCGCGGTTGTTACGTACGTTGTCTTGTTGAGCTTTGTATTTTTCGATAGAAGTTTTGGCTGTTTCGATTTCGATTTTCTTTCCAGCAACATTCGATTTCAGATCTTCTATCTCACCTTTGATTTTTTCAATACGTGTTCTCAAGCCGGTTACTTCGTCTTCAAGGTCTTGCACTTCGAGAGGAAGTTCACCTCTTAAAGTTTTAATCTTGTCGATTTCCGACAGCATGGTTTGCAACTGGTACAATGTTTTCAGTTTTTCTTCCACGCTCAATTCTGTAGAATCTTTTTTTGCTTCTTTAGCCATAGTTCTTATAAATATTTAATAGGATTCGTATTTATATGGGTTATCTGAGTGTTGAGGCTTGGGAAATACTCTTTAAGGAGATTCTGGAATATTTCCGTGGTATACTGTTCACTCTCGTAATGCCCTATTTCTGCAATTAATATTCTTCCTTCGTAGTTGAAATAATCGTGATATTTCACTTCTCCGGTAATAAAAACATCTGCCTGAGCAGAAACTGCGTTAGGCAAAAGGAATGCTCCTGCTCCTCCGCATAAAGCTACCTTCCGGATAGGCCGGTCTGTAAGTCGGGAATGCTTTACGCATCCTGCTCCAAATATCTGCTTTACTTGTTGGAGAAAATCACCTTCATTGATTTCTTCCGGAAGTTCGCCTATCACTCCAGCCCCGGTTTGTGTCCATTGGTTAGCCAGTGGGTAGAAATCGTATGCCGGTTCTTCATACGGATGCGCGCCGATTAATGCCCGGGTTACAGATTGCTTTAGAAAAGCCGGCAGAATAGTTTCAATTCTTGTCTCATTTTCTTCGTGCAACTCTCCTATCGCTCCACAATAAGGATTTGTTTCCTCTCCTGCACGGAAAGTTCCCTTTCCTTCTATGTTGTAGCTGCATTTGTCGTAGTTTCCTATACATCCACAGCCGGCTGCAAACAATGCTTCCCGTACTTCTCCAGCCCGTTCTGTCGGAACAAAAGTGACCAGTTTAAGTAAGGCATTTTCTTTAGCTTCGAGTATGGATACATGGCGTAAACCCAGTTTCTCGGCTATTTTATAGTTTACTCCCTGTGGAGCATTATCCAGATTGGTATGCATGGAAAAAATCACGATGTCGTGCTTGATTGCTTTCATCACGCAGCGTTCTACATAATCTTTCCCTGTCAGCGACTTGTAGCCTTTGAAAATAAGCGGATGATGCGATACAATCAGATTGTATCCCAATGCAATGGCTTCGTCTACTATCGCTTCGGTTACGTCCAGACACAACAATGCCCCTGTAGCTTCCACGTCTGTCAATCCAACTTGCAGTCCGGCATTATCAAATCCGTCTTGCAAAGGCAGAGGCGCGAACATCTCAAGGGCACTAATTACTTCCTTAATTTTCATATGTCGCGAAAATTTATGGCAAAGATACAAATAATTTTTAGAATATCCGTCAATCTCGTTTTAAAAAAGCAAGGTAGCGATACAACTAGAGTTGTTTCGATGGACGCATGGTTTCTACATGCGGTTCTGATTAAGAATGAAAATGAAACAAGGAGCCTGCTATGGAGGTATTATTATTTTTGCCAGTCCTTTCAAGTAAGTACTGGAGTTTTTCCTTGAAAGTATTGTAATACTTACGGGCAAAAACTGCACTCATTACCTGTAATGAGTGCTAAGAGTCCATGTCTATACATGGAAAGACTTCTGTTAATTCGCAGTCCTCTCTATTTCTGATTTACCAGTTTAACATATCCCAACCGTGTATATTGTACTCCCCGGCTTTCGTAGTGCGACATAATTTTGGCTGAGGCCAGATGGAGAACTTCCTGTATGGAAATTTTGCGAGTATAGCAACTCAGTATTTCAGGAGACATACTTTTCCCTTTTGCCTTTATCAGTAGGGTAAATCGGTTTCCATCGCGGTCGGCAGCCAATACTTGCTGGTCTACATAGAAATCAGGCTTATACCGGTCTACTTGTAAGCGTACATTGAGAACAGTGAGGTATTGTTCCCTAAGGGTTTCTCCTATTTGCCCCACAAAGCGACTGACGGATGAGATTTTTCGTTTTTGTGCAGTCAGTTCAAAGTGGACGGTAGAAAATTGCTTGGCGAGTTCCACAATACGCTCATACCGCTTTGTGGAAACTTCGAATTTATTGGCTAGCCAAAGTACGTAGGAAGGGTCTATATAATAGATTTCAGCCAGTCGTTTTCCCCGGTATTTTCCGAAAGGCATCAGGTCGTCTGTCAGACCATAATAAGTTTCAAAATAAGAATTATCTACTATTTCTACTTTGACATTGCAGTTTTGTAATAAGGTGAAAGTTCTTTCGGCTGCAACATCGAAAGTCATGGCCAGAGTACGGATAAAAAGCGGTGTGGAGTTGTCGGAAAAGAGTCTCCAAAGGGCATAATATGGGCGGTACGGAGTGGCAGTACTGATAGCGTATTTTCCATTTTGAACCGTTCGGCCTTGATTAAACGAGTCAATCTTTGTCTGTATGCCCGCAATCAGTTCTGGAGGTAGTTGGTAAAATACGGGACTATTGTTCATAAAATAACCTCCTTTCTTCATTATCTTTCGTGTAAGTTAAGAAGAAAGGAGGAAAAAAGCAAGTAATTTATCAAAAATCAGAAAGCAAGTACCATTATCACGTTATTGGAAGAATACATCATCCAAACGGCTTGTGTTTTCTTCTTCTATTTCGGTCAACTTGTCTTTGCAAGGATCAAAATCTTCAGGAATTTCAAAACATTCTTCCTGTGAGTATCCTAATGATTTGTCCTTATATACCTTATTCATAAATATGCCCCATACTGGAAGAGCCATAGAAGCCCCTTGTCCGTCGCGCATGGTATCGAAGTGGATGTCACGTTCTTCACCTCCTACCCAGCATCCTGATACCAACGAAGGAGTGAATCCCATAAACCATCCGTCGGAGTTGCGGTTGGTAGTTCCTGTCTTTCCACCCATGTCTGCTGTAATATTATAAAGACGGCGAACACGTCCACCTGTTCCTTCATTGATGACCGCACGAAGCATTACCAGCATTTTGTAAGCACTCGATTCACTGATTACTTCTTCTACCTGTGGGGTGAAAGTAGCGATAGTATTGCCTTCGTTGTCTTCGATACGCGAAACAAACAAAGGTGCAGTGCGGATACCTCTGTTGGCAAAAGCAGTGTAAGCACTTACCATTTCACCTACTGAAATTTCACAAGGACCCAGGCAGAGGGAAACAGTAGGCTGAATGTCTTTGTTCAATACTCCGAATGAGTGGATAAGACGCGCCAATGCATATGGACTCAGTTTGCTCATCAGGTAAGCCGAGATCCAGTTATTAGAGTTGGCAAGTCCCCATTTTAATGTAACAATTTCTCCGTAATGCGATTTGGAGCTGTTGCGCGGAGACCATGCTTTTCCGTTTTCATCGAATAATGTTTGTTCTACGTTACGTACTTGGTCGCATGGAGAAAAACCATTTTCCATAGCCAATGCATACAGATAGGGCTTGATAGTAGATCCTACCTGGCGGCGTCCTACCATTGCCATATCATATTGGAAATAATTATAGTTTGGTCCACCTACATAGGCTTTCACATATCCTGTAATCGGGTCCATTGACATGAAACCTGCACGAAGGAAATGTTTGTAATAACGGATAGAATCCATTGGTGTCATAATGGTATCTTTTTCTCCTTCCCAGGTAAATACAGACATTTCTTCTTTTGTATTGAAAGCTTTACGTATTTCGGCTTCTGTAGCACCGCTTGCTTTCATCAGACGATAGCGGTCTGTCTGGCGCATGGAGCGGTCTAAAATCTTGTCTACCTCCTCTTGGGTAAGCTGGTTGGTGTAAGGAGCTGTACGGCGGCCTTGTTTTTCTTTAAAGAATCGTGGCTGCAGATATTTGGCTACATGTTCATATACAGCTTCTTCGGCATAGCGTTGCATGCGGGAGTCGATGGTGGTGTAAATTTTCAGGCCATCGGTATAGAGGTTGTAATTAGAACCGTCTTTCTTCTTGTTTTTTGCACACCATCCATACAGAGGATTGGTTTCCCAAGCCAGCGAGTCTTCGTAATATTTTTGCATCTGCCAGCCGCGGTACTTGCTGCGTTCCGGTTTTTTTGCAGTCATTACTCCACGCAGATATTCGCGGAAGTAAGTTGCCAGACCATCCTTATGGTCTACAGGCTGAAATTTCAATACCAAGGGCAACTGCTGTAAAGAGTCACATTCTGCCTCGGTCAGAAAACCTGCTTTACGCATTTGGTCCAATACGGTGTTGCGGCGTCCGCGAGAACGCTCGTTGAAACGGCGGGGATTGTACAGTGAAGGATTCTTGCACATTCCAATCAATGTAGCCGCTTCTTCTATAGTCAAATCTTTTGGATCTTTAGAAAAATAGGTCTTGGCTGCAGTTTTGACTCCCACGGCATTGTTTAGAAAGTCGAATTTGTTGAGATACATCGTAAGGATTTCTTCCTTAGTATAATATCGCTCCAATTTTACGGCAATCACCCACTCTATTGGCTTTTGCAACAAACGTTCCATTACATTGTCGGCCGTAGGCGAATAAAACTGTTTAGCCAGCTGCTGGGTAATGGTACTACCTCCTCCGGCATGTTTCTGCATGAAGATACCTCGCTTTACCAAAGCACGGAAGAAAGCTCGTATATCGATACCCGAATGTTCGCTAAAACGCACATCTTCTGTGGCTACTAAGGCATGAACCAGATGAGGGGATAAATCCTCGTAGCCTACATATACACGATTTTCCTTACTCAGCGACCAGGTGCCGAGCAACTGTCCATCGTCGGATATGATTTGGGTTGCAAACTTCAGATTTGGATTTTCAAGTTCTTCTACAGGAGGGACATAGCCTATCCATCCTTTTGAAATAGCTGTAAATACCGTAGCAACGGATAGAATACCGAGCACCATGAGTGCCCAAAGTATGTAGATGACTTTTTTTCTCATTGTTTTTGAGTTCGATACATTTGTGCAAATGTATGAAAAACTTTTTGTATGACAAAAGGTTGACGATGTCGGCGTGTAGAAAAAACGTTACTATTAGCGTAGGCTGTATTATCAGTACCGCTGGTCTGCGTTTATAGCGATACAAATCTATGGTAATAGAAGTATTTGTAGTGATAATAGACTTGATGTTTTTGCTCACATTTTTTTGTAAAAATATATTTGGAATTCTTCTTTTTTCAAACGTTTGACATTCAACTGATAAAACCACAAAGTGATTCTGAAAACTGTTTTTCTTATCTATATAAAACCTGCTTATTCGCATCTATTTTTGACAGTTCCGTTTTTTGCTGTTCCGTTTTTTTTGTTTACCTTTGAACTCCGGTTAAATAAAAACAAATATAAAACCGTTGATATGGAAAAAAGAAGCTTAGTTACTATTGCCGAACATTCCAAAGAGAAGATACTTTACTTATTGGAAATGGCAAGAGAGTTTGAAAAGAAGCCAAATCGCCGTCTGTTGGCCGAAAAAGTAGTCGCAACCCTTTTCTTTGAACCATCTACCCGTACCCGTTTGAGTTTTGAGACTGCAGCCAACCGCCTGGGGGCTCGAGTAATTGGATTTACCGATCCGAAAGTTACCAGTTCGTCGAAAGGAGAAACGCTGAAAGACACCATTATGATGGTGAGTAATTATGCTGACATTATTGTAATGCGCCATTATCTGGAAGGGGCAGCAAGATATGCCAGTGAGGTGGCGCCAGTGCCAATCGTAAATGCCGGTGATGGAGCAAACCAACATCCTTCACAAACTATGCTCGACCTTTATTCCATATACAAAACACAGGGAACACTGGAAAATCTGAATATTTATATGGTAGGTGACCTTAAATATGGTCGTACCGTACATTCTTTGCTGATGGCCATGCGCCATTTCAATCCTACATTCCATTTTATTGCTCCAGAAGAATTGAAGATGCCTGATGAATATAAATTGTACTGTAAACAGCATCATATCAATTATGTAGAGCATACTGATTTTACAGAAGAAACAATTGCCGACGCTGATATTTTGTACATGACTCGTGTACAGCGTGAACGCTTTACCGATCTGATGGAATATGAGAGAGTGAAGGATGTATATATTCTTCATAATAAAATGTTGGAACATACTCGTCCTAATCTGCGTATCCTGCATCCGCTTCCTCGTGTAAACGAAATTGCTTATGATGTGGATGATAATGAAAAAGCATATTATTTCCAACAGGCACAAAATGGTTTGTACGCTCGTCAGGCTATTTTATGCGATGTTTTGGGTATTACCTTGGACGAAGTGAAAGCCGATACATTAAAATAAAAATAAGAAAGTCTTATGAATGAAAAGAAAGAACTGCAGGTTGCCGCTTTAAAAAACGGTACTGTGATTGACCATATACCTTCTGATAAATTATTTACAGTGGTTTCGCTGCTTGATTTACCTCATATGGATACAAACATAACCATCGGTAATAATTTTGAGAGTGCGAAATTGGGAAAGAAAGGAATCATTAAAATTGCCGACCGTTTCTTTACTGACGAGGAAATCAGCCGTTTATCGGTTGTCGCTCCTAACGTAAAACTGAATATCATCCGCGATTATGAAGTGGTAGAGAAAAAACAGGTGGTGATGCCCGATGAGTTGAAAGGTATTGTAAAATGCAATAATCCTAAATGTATTACTAATAATGAACCCATGCAAACCTGGTTTCATGTAGTAGATAAGGAAAGCGGAATATTGAAATGCCATTATTGCGAAAAAGAACAGCATAAAGATAATATAAAGCTGATTTGATGAAGCAGAACTGGAAACCCGGAACAATGATTTATCCGTTGCCTGCCGTTTTAGTTACATGCGGAAGCAATGAGAGTGAATATAATATTATTACCATAGCGTGGGTCGGTACAATTTGTACCAACCCTCCTATGTGTTATATCTCTGTACGGCCGGAACGCCACTCCTATCCTATTTTGAAGAAAAATATGGAGTTTGTCATTAATCTGACAACGAAGGATATGGCTTATGCAACCGACTGGTGTGGGGTACGTTCCGGAAAATCTTTCAATAAGTTTGCTGAAATGGGACTTACACCTGGTAAGTGTGAGGTAGTAAGTTGTCCTCTTATTGAAGAATCTCCGCTGTGTATAGAATGTAGGGTGAAAGAGATTATTTCTTTAGGCTCGCATGATATGTTTATTGCTGATGTGGTAAATGTGAAGGCGGATGACAAGTACCTGAATACGGAAACTGGAAAATTTGAACTGGCACAATCCAATTTACTGGTATACGCCCACGGAGGATACTATGAGTTGGGAGATAAAATTGGCAAGTTTGGATGGTCGGTAGAAAAGAATAAAATAAAAAATACCAGATAGCATGAGAAGAATAGCCTTACTTATATTACTGTGGCATTTCTTTGTGTGTGCAGACTTATGGGCACAATCGGCAGAGAATTTGCAAAGTGGTGTGCACGATGCCAAGGTTAATATAGGAGTAAAGGCGGGATTCAATTCATCCATGTTTTTTATTGATGAATTCAAGTTGGGTGATTATTCACTTGATCATATTCAAAACAATTATAAAGTAGGATATTTTGCCTCTTTTTTCGTCCGCTTCAATCTTAAGAAGCATCATTTTCTTCAGACAGAAGCTTCCTATCATATTGCAAAAGGAAGTATTTCTATTAATCAGACTACAGAAAACATTGATTTTTTGAAAAGTAATGCATTGGTCAAGACGACAATTCATTCTGTCGATGTTCCTTTGCTTTATGGATATAAATTTGTAGATGTTTATCCTTACGGTATGGCTTTTTTCGTTGGCCCTAAAGTTGCCTATACGTGGGACAAATACACGAAATGTGAATATACCGGTTTTCATCAACAGGGTATACAGGAGTCTATACGCCCATTTAATTTCAGTGCGGTAATAGGACTGGCTGTTAATGTATCAAATATCTTTTTCGATTTCAGATATGAGATGGGGTTACATAACATGTCTGAGGGAGTTGATTTCAATCGGGGAGCTACAGAAGCCCCGTATAACGAACAGGAAATAATAATCAAACGCCGGCGGAATGTGATGAGTTTTTCTTTAGGCGTGATTTTTTAATATTCATTTATCTTTAAAAGACAGGATTATATGAAACGAGACGATTTAATTTTTGACATTATTGAGAAGGAGCATCAGCGTCAGCTTAAAGGTATTGAGTTGATTGCTTCCGAGAATTTTGTAAGTGATCAAGTGATGCAGGCAATGGGTTCTTGTCTGACAAATAAATATGCCGAAGGTTATCCGGGAAAACGCTATTATGGAGGATGTGAAGTAGTCGATCAGAGCGAACAGATTGCTATCGACCGGTTGAAACAGATCTTTGGAGCTGAATGGGCAAATGTACAGCCTCACTCTGGAGCACAGGCTAATGCTGCTGTTTTTCTCGCTGTATTAAATCCTGGTGATAAATTCATGGGCTTGAATCTGGCACATGGAGGTCATTTGTCTCATGGTTCTGCAGTTAATACATCAGGTATCATCTATCATCCGTGCGAATACAATCTGAATAAGGAAACCGGAAGAGTAGATTATGATCAGATGGAAGAAATTGCATTGCGTGAACGCCCGAAAATGATTATCGGTGGTGGTTCTGCTTATTCTCGTGAGTGGGATTATAAACGTATGCGTGAAATAGCTGATAAGGTAGGAGCTATTTTTATGGTAGATATGGCTCATCCTGCCGGATTGATTGCTGCAGGTTTGCTGGATAATCCTGTGAAATATGCACATATCGTAACTTCTACTACTCATAAGACTTTGCGTGGTCCGCGTGGTGGTGTAATTATGATGGGTAAAGACTTCCCTAACCCATGGGGAAAGACAACACCTAAAGGCGAAATTAAGATGATGTCTCAGTTGCTGGATTCTGCTGTGTTCCCGGGTATTCAGGGTGGTCCTCTGGAACATGTAATTGCTGCTAAAGCTGTGGCTTTTGGGGAATGTTTGCAGCCGGAATATAAGGAATATCAGAAACAGGTACAGAGGAATGCTGCTGTCCTGGCTCAGGCCTTGATGGATCGTGGTTTCACTATTGTATCAGGTGGTACAGACAATCATTCCATGCTGGTAGACTTGCGTAGCAAATATCCGGACTTGACTGGTAAAGTTGCAGAAAAAGCTCTTGTATCGGCTGATATTACTGTGAATAAGAATATGGTACCGTTTGATACTCGTTCGGCATTCCAGACTTCTGGTATTCGTTTAGGTACACCGGCAATTACTACACGTGGAGCAAAGGAAGACCTGATGTATGAAATTGCTGAGATGATTGAAACTGTATTGTCGAATGTAGATAACGAAGAAGTTATTGCATCGGTACGCGCACGCGTCAATAATACAATGAAGGATTATCCTATTTTCGCGTATTGATAAAAGGAATCTGTATTTTAATTAGCGAGGAAACGCACACACGGAAATTACCCGAATGCCCGTGTGTGCGTTCTTGTTTTTAGAATATTCGTACAGAGATACAGAATCTAGAATAACTTTTCCTTTTGCTGATGAGGCATGAAGCAAGTGTAATTTCCCTTTTATCCAGCATGCAAAGCCCATGTGTACTACGTCTAATCCTTTAATGGAAGTGGTTAATGCCAGTATATCTCCATTATTTATAGGAAGTTCTTTTATAGGTTGGTTCAACCGTTGTTTGGGGATATAAAATATGATTTTATCTTGCCATTGAGCTTCTATTGTGCGCATCTTCTCTACCTCTAAGGGGTTGTCCTTCAATGCGGGATAAGCCTTCGGATGGCTTGTCATAAAAGACAATGTCAGTGGGTATGAAGAATGGCTCAAATCTTGGGTACGTTCATGTAAAAAGCCTTTTGATTCGTTGTTTTTTACCCAATCGCTGAAATAGTGCAAACGGGAAGAATATCCGTTTATAATTCCGTTCCGGTAGCGTATACGTGTCAGGTTATGTATAAATGCCTTATAAGTCAAATTGTTCTCTTGCTCGGTCAAAACGAGAGCTAGTACAGTTTCTACGAAGGTAGTACAATCCAAAGAGTCGAGGCGTACGACCAGCCTCTCCTCTCCTTTTGTTTCTAAAGTTCCTGCTGCATAAGGTTTGTCTAAAAATGCTTGGCCGTAAAAAAGAGTTCGACAGCTATCATTGGGAAGTGATGCTCCGGTATGAAGTAACTTCTCTACCTTTATGCTGTCTGGGTATATAGAAGCCTGTGTGGGGAGGTTAAATATAAAAGCACTCCATATCAGAAAAAAGCTAAGCTTCATTTTCATGCTCAGGATCGCCTTTTAATATAGGAAGAGTAATATGATATTTTACAGCCAGTACACGAGTAAGAAATACGGTAGAACCACTTACGATTTGAGAAATATATGATTCTACACCTGCTAAGGCACAAATCCAGTAAGCAATGCCGCCTACTACACAAGCCATAGCATAAATCTCCTTGCGGAAAATAAGAGGAATCTCATTGATGAATACATCGCGGATAACTCCACCGGCTGCTCCGGTCATACTACCCATAATAATGGCTACCCAAAACGGATATCCTGCAGCTATACTTCGTTCTACACCAACGACGGTAAAAAGAGCTAAACCAATGGTGTCGAATATGAAGAACGTATTGTTTAGATGAATAAGGTGTTTGCTAAATAAAATAACGAATAACATGGCAAAAGCCGTACATATTACATAGAACGGGTCCTGCATCCAAGCTGGAGGTACATCTAAAAGGACATCGCGTAAAGTTCCACCACCAATAGCGGTTACCAATCCTACAACATAAGCTCCAAACCAGTCGAAACGTTTGGCAGAAGCCAAACGAATTCCACTGATAGCGAATGCAAAAGTTCCGATAAAGTCTAGTACTTGTACAAATGAGGGCATTGTGTTTATGTTTCTTTTGGGTTAGAAGTATTGTATTGTTTAGAGATTACCATGCATAGCTGAATCCCAGACTCAAAAGTTCTTGTAATTGGAAGTAGCTATCTCCTTCAGCTCTTGTTACTGAATCGTCGAAACGAGTGTGTACAAAGAGTTTGGTTGAGAAAAAGCGATTGAACACGAAAGTGAAAGTGTTTTCCCAGTCGGATAATACTTTTTCGTAGTTAGTGGTATATGAGAATTTTGAATCCCACATCAAATTAGAAAGAATTTTATAATTCAATGTTACTTCCAAACGAGAACCCAACTGATTTTCTACTTTCTTTCCTGCTTTAATGTTATACTTTGTCGGATCTACTTTGCTGCTTGCTACACTGTATCGGGTGTAGTTGAAAGGGTTGACCAGTACAGACAAATTGCAAATGCCATCTTTATTATATTTATAGTCCATACCAAGACCGAGGTTCAATTCGGCCGGAGAGAATAAAGCAGCAATCAGATTATCTGAATTGGTGTCATAGTTGGAGAATAACTGAGTCTTGAATTCTCCAGACAAAGTATAATACCAGTTGGCAATGGCCTTGTATCCTAACTTGGAGCTTAAACGAACCATATCGTTATTGGGCTTAAACTTATGTACGGTATCAGAAGGAGTGGTAACAAATCCCATCTTCCACTCTATCTTGTTTTCAAACTGAACCTTTTGACGATCATCATAATTGAACTGCCATAACAAGTTTCCCAACAAAGTTTTTACACTCTCACCTCCGTTGTACCAGTTGTCGGATACATAATTTTGAGAGAACTGTACGTCTGCATTACCAGCAATCTTCCAGAAATTAGGTTTGGCAACAGATAAATCCTGTTCTTGCACTCCGTGTACATGTGTCGGAGTTGTCAGAAGGCCATACACATATTCTCTTCTTGGCCTTTTTATGATTAACTCCTCTGAGAGAGGCTCCAAGTCTTTTAATTGCATCTCGTTTTTATTTACCAAGTTCGGATATTGCAAATAAAAACTAAGTAATTGTTTGTTGATGGCTCGGTCAATATCAGCTGAAGTCGTTACATGAGGAACTTGAAACAAGGAATCGTGTTCCACATTTCCTTTGATGAACGGAATTTTCGGTGTCCATCCTTCTATACTCATAGCTTGTTCTATGGGAGCGCTATAATAAGTTGCCGGCATAGACAGTTTATAGTAGTCTGCATTCGAGCGGATATCAGGAGCTGGCAAATAAATGTCATCCCAGCGTTCGTACCACTCTTTCCGATCGCTACGGTATTTGTACAGAAAACGATTAAATTGTAAAACAATAGGGTTTATTTCTACAATATTCTTTTTCCGTGAAGAAAGCGAGTCTGCTGCTATATTTTTAGAGGGAGCTGCTATTGTATCTGCCAATAGTATTTGAATAACTCTATGCATGGAATCAATAGCAACAGTATCTCGTACGAAAATGTCGCTTTTAGTCTCTTTTGTAGCTCTTTGGGTTATAGTACTGTCTTTTACAAGAGTGGTATTTGTCAATATTGTATCATTGACAAGTAGATTGTCTGTAGATGTTTGTGAATATCCTTTGCTATATAAAGTAAGGACTATAAGAAAAATGCCTATCTTTTTCATCGCTATTTTATGTATGTAATTTCTGCAAAAGTACAATTATTTTTTAAGAATTATTTCAAAAAACAAAGTTTGTATGTGTTTTGTTGACGATTCTACTAATTTAATATACGAAGAGGCAATTTTTATCTCTCGACTCTTATTGGAATGCAACAGAACATGAAGAACGAAAAACAAAATGAGCCTTAACATTCGTATGTTTTCACGTTATCATGCTATGAGTTTCGGCATTTTTTTATAATTTTGCATCTTTGAATAATAGTTTTAAGAAAACAAATCATTTAAAAATATTCGATTGTGGCAGAAACAAAGTACATTTTCGTAACAGGTGGTGTTGCCTCTTCATTGGGTAAAGGTATTATTTCATCATCTATTGGTAAATTGCTTCAAGCAAGAGGCTATAGCGTTACCATCCAGAAGTTTGACCCGTATATCAATATCGATCCGGGAACCTTGAATCCTTACGAACACGGAGAGTGTTATGTAACGGTAGACGGACATGAAGCCGACCTCGACCTTGGTCACTATGAACGCTTTTTGGGTATTCAGACAACAAAGGCAAACAACATTACCACCGGACGTATCTACAAGAGTGTAATCGACAAGGAACGCCGTGGTGATTATTTGGGTAAGACAATCCAGATTATCCCTCACATTACGGATGAAATCAAACGCAATGTGAAGTTGCTTGGTAATAAATACAAGTTTGACTTCGTAATTACCGAAATCGGAGGAACTGTAGGCGATATTGAATCATTGCCTTACTTGGAAAGTATCCGTCAGTTGAAATGGGAATTGGGTAAGAATGCTTTGTGTGTACACCTTACTTATGTACCTTATTTGGCTGCGGCTGGTGAATTGAAGACTAAACCTACTCAGCATTCTGTAAAAGAATTGCAGTCTGTAGGTATTCAGCCGGATATCCTGGTATTGCGTACAGAACATGAATTGAGTACTAACCTGAAGAAAAAGGTTGCCCTCTTCTGCAATGTAGACGACAATGCCGTTATTCAGTCAATGGATATGCCGACTATTTATGAAGTTCCTTTGCGTATGCAGGAGCAGAACCTGGATGTAACTATTCTTCAAAAGATGGGATTGCCTGTAGGCGAAACTCCTTCTTTAGGTCCGTGGAGAGATTTCTTGAACCGTCGTAATAAAGCAACGGAAAAAGTGAAAATCGGTTTGGTGGGTAAATATGATTTGCAGGATGCATACAAATCTATTCTTGAGGCTTTGTCGCAGGCCGCTACTTACAACGACCGTAAAGCTGATATTCATTTCATCAATAGCGAGAAATTGACCGACGAGAATGTAGAGGAACAATTGAAGGATATGGATGGAATTATTATCTGTCCGGGATTTGGCCAGCGTGGTATTGAAGGTAAGTTTGTTGCTATCAAGTATTGCCGTACACACGATGTACCGACATTTGGTATTTGTCTGGGTATGCAATGTATCGCTATCGAATTTGCCCGCAATGTATTGGGATATGCAGATGCCAACAGCCGTGAAATGGATGAAAAGACTCCGCACAATGTGATTGACATTATGGAAGAACAGAAATCAATCACCAATATGGGTGGAACAATGCGTTTGGGAGCTTATGAATGTGTGCTTGATCCTACTTCTAAAGCTTATCAGGCATACCAGAGTGAACATATTCAGGAACGTCACCGTCATCGTTATGAATTCAATAACGACTATAAGAAAGAATTCGAAAATGCCGGTATGAAATGTGTAGGTATCAATCCTGAATCAGATTTGGTGGAAATCGTAGAAATACCGACCTTGAAATGGTTCATCGGTACTCAGTTCCATCCTGAATACAGTAGTACAGTACTGAAACCGCATCCTCTGTTCTTGTCGTTCATAAAAGCAGCTATTGAAAAATAATAGGTATTAATTATATAAATAGAAAAAATGGATAAAAACACGTTAGTGGGATTCGCACTGATTGGAGTGGTCATTGTCGGATTTGGCATTTGGAATCGCCCCAGTCAGGAGGAAATGGAGCGTGCAAGACACTATCAGGACTCTATTCAGGCGGTAGCCCAAAAACAAGAAGAAATACGCAAAGCACAAGAAGAAGCAGCGGCAAAAACCATTCAGATTGATTCAACTTCTGCTCTGTTTTCTGCAACACAAGGAACAGAACAGTTTACTACACTGGAAAACGATCTGGTACAGCTCACTCTTACAAATAAAGGAGGACGAGTATGCAAGGCCATGCTGAAAGAGTATAATGACCAGAAACATGAACCACTGGTTTTGTTTGATGGTACAGATGCTTCTTTGAACTTTGGATTTGCAGGAAAGAATGAAAATATTCTGACCGAACAGATGTTTTTTGAAACTACTCAGGTAACCGATTCTACTGTTACTATGCGTCTGAATGCCGGAAATGGAGGACATTTGGATTTTACATACAAATTGTTGCCCGAGTCGTATGTAGTTGACTTTACTGTGCAGGCGACTGGTATGCAGAACTTCTTCTCTCCTTCCTCTCGTAGCATGAGCATCAACTGGAAGCAGCGTGCGCGTCAGATGGAGAAAGGATATACATTCGAGCAGCGTTATACGTCGCTTACCTATAAGCCTAATGGAGATAGTTTCGATTATCTGAGTGAAACAAAAGATGAGAAAGAAACAATTCCTGAAGTACTGGATTGGGTAGCATTCAAGAATCAGTATTTCTCTTGCGTATTTATGGCAGAGAAAAACTTTGAGAATGCAACTCTCGAGTCAAGAATGGAACAGAAAGGTAGTGGCTACATGAAGAATTATCAGGCAGATATGGAAACTGCATTCGACCCTACAGGAGCTACTCCAAGTCGTTTCCAGTTCTATTTCGGTCCGAATCACTTCAAGACACTGCTGGCTACCAATGATTTGAGTTTTAAAGACAAAGATCAGGAGTTGGAAGACTTGGTTTATCTGGGATGGCCTATTATCCGCCTGATTAACCGTTGGTTTACAATCAACCTGTTCGACTGGTTATCAAGCTGGGGACTCAGCATGGGACTTGTTATCTTGCTGATGACTATCATTGTAAAAGTTTTGGTATTGCCTACTACTTACAAGTCGTTTATGTCGTCGGCTAAAATGCGTGCTTTGAAGCCTTACGTTGATAAGATTAACGCTAAATACCCGAACAAGGAAGATGCATTGAAGAAACAGCAGGAAACAATGGCGCTTTATAGCCAGTATGGAGTGAGCCCAATGGGAGGATGTCTTCCGATGCTGATTCAGACTCCGGTGTTTATGGCATTGTTCTTCTTTGTTCCGAATGCTATCGAACTCCGTCAGCAAAGTTTCTTGTGGGCAGACGATTTGTCTTCGTACGATGATTTAATCAGCTGGAGTACCAATATTCCTTTGCTGGGAAATCATTTGAGCCTGTTCTGTTTGCTGTTTAGTGTGGCTACTGTATTGAATCAGATTATCATGATGAAACAGCAAGATATGGGTAATAATCCGCAGATGGCAGCTATGAAATGGATGATGTATATCATGCCGGTGATGTTCTTCTTTATTTTTAATGAATATGCATCGGGATTGAGCTACTACTACTTCATTTCAAGTTTGATTGGTATTCTTACCATGTGGATTATGCGTCGTATGACCGATGAGAAGAAGTTGCTGGCTCAGTTGGAAGCCAATAAGAAAGCTCCTTCGCAGAAGAAGACCAGTGGTCTGATGGCAAAACTGGAAGCTTTACAGAAAGAGCAAGAACGTCTTCAGAAAGAACGTCAAGACCGTCTGAATAAAAAATAAATTCTTTCGAAGAATAGATATCAAGAGCGATTTACCTAAAAGTAAGTCGCTCTTTTCTTTTCTATACGCTCTTTTTTGTACATTTGTAGGACAAGGAAGAATATTCAACTTTAAAAACGAGAAATAAATGAATAAGAATTTTATGACGATGACGGCTGCTATGGTGCTGGCTGCATCAGCAGCACATATTGAGCCTGGTGTGGCTGCAGAGATTATCGGTAAGCAGGAAGTTACGGTCAAGGACGGCCGCCTTACTCCTGAAGCGCTGTGGGCAATGGGACGTATCGGCAGTTCGAGTGTCTCTCCCGATGGCAAACGGATTGTTTATACCGTATCTTATTATAGTGTAAAGGCAAACAAGAGCCATACTGTAATTTATATAATGAATGCAGATGGTTCGGAAAATACTCTACTTACTACAGGCGCAGCCAGCGAGATGGAGCCTGCATGGATTAAAGGAGGTCAGAAGATTGCTTTCCTTACTTCGGAAGGAGGAAGCTCTCAGATATGGGAGATGAATATAGATGGCTCCGGACGCAAACAGCTTTCAAATTATGAAGGAGATATAGAAGGTTTCCGATTTTCTCCCGATGGAAGCAAAGTGGTCTTTATCTCTCAGGTAAAATACGGTAAACGTACCTCGGATTTGTATCCCGACCTGGATAAAGCCAGCGGTATGGTAATAGACGACCTGATGTACAAGCATTGGGATGAATGGGTGCAGTCTGTACCCCATCCGTTTGTGGCTTCGTTTGATGGCAATAAAGTAGGACAGGCAACCGATATTCTGCAAGGTGAGCCTTATGAGTCGCCTATGAAACCTTTCGGAGGTATCGAACAGATAGCATGGAGCACTGATTCAAAGCAGATTGCTTATACGTGCCGTAAAAAAACAGGAAAAGAGTATTCTGTATCTACCGATTCGGATATTTATCTTTACGATATAGAAAACAAGCAGACACGCAATCTGTGTAAAGAGGATGCTACAGATAAGAATATGGGTTATGATACTAATCCTAAGTTCTCGCCAGACGGTAAACGGATTGCATGGCAAAGCATGGAGCGTGACGGCTATGAAAGCGACCGCAACCGTTTGTGCGTAATGGATTTGAAGAGCGGGCAGAAAACCTATGTGACTGAATCATTCCAGTCGGGAGTAGACGATTATTGCTGGGCGCCGGATGGAAAGACTCTGTATTTTACCGGTGTATGGCATGCTACCAGCATGATTCATAGTACAAACCTTAAGGGTGAAGTAAAGCAGCTGACAGACGGTATGTACGACTATGCTTCGGTAGCTGTTCTGAATGATAAGCAGTTGCTTACCAAACGCCATTCTTTGAGCGCAGCCGATGAACTCTTTACCGTAAGTCTGAAGAAAAAAACGGAAGTGGTGCGTATCACTAAAGAAAACGACCATATTTTCAGTCAGTTGAACTTGGGTAAGGTTGAGCCACGTTGGACAAAGACAGTGGATGGAAAAGATATGCTTTCGTGGGTAGTTTATCCTGCCAATTTCGATCCGAATAAGAAGTATCCTACCCTTCTCTTCTGTGAAGGTGGACCGCAAAGTCCTGTCAGCCAGTTTTGGAGCTATCGATGGAATTTGCAGATTATGGCAGCAAATGATTATATCGTTATTGCTCCGAACCGTCGCGGATTGCCGGGATTCGGTATGGAATGGCTGGAGGAAATAAGCACCAATTATGGTGGTCATTGTATGGACGATTATTTGAGTGCTATCGATGATATTGCTCAGGAACCTTACGTAGATAAAGACCGTTTAGGTTGTGTAGGAGCAAGTTTCGGCGGATATTCTGTATACTGGCTTGCCGGACATCATAACAAGCGGTTTAAAGCCTTTATTGCGCACGACGGATTCTTCAATATGGAACAGCAGTATCTGGAAACCGAAGAACTTTGGTTTGCAAACTGGGACTTGGGTGGTCCGTATTGGGATAAAGAAAATCCGGCTGTGCAGCGCAGTTATGCCAATTCTCCGCATTTGTTTGTTGACAAATGGGATACTCCTATTCTTTGTATTCACGGAGAAAAAGACTACCGTATCCTTGCTTCACAAGGTATGGCTGCCTTTAATGCGGCTAAGTTGAGAGGAGTACCTGCCCAACTTCTTGTATTCCCCGATGAAAATCACTGGGTGCTGAAACCTCAGAATGGAATTTTATGGCAAAGAACTTTCTTCAACTGGCTCGACAGATGGTTGAAGGATAAGAAATAATAATCTGATTTATAATTCTCCCTTGTCTTGTGTTTAAAATGCAGGCAAGGGAGAAAATGTTTTACTTAATAACAATACTATGGGACTTTTTAATGCTCTTTTGGGAAATGTATCCGAAATGGATGCCAATGCTTTGAAAAATGAATATCAGCCTTTACTGTGCGAGGGGGAGAAAATAGAAAAAGCGTATAAACTGATACGTGATAAGTGGGTGTTTACCAACAAACGCCTGATTATACAGGACACGCAGGGGGTGACGGGTAAAAAGAAGGAATATTATTCTATCCCCTATCGTTCTATCGAACGGTTCTCGGTGGAAACTGCCGGTACATTTGATATGGATGCAGAAATAAAAATCTGGGTACGGGGTTGTGATGAGCCGCTGGAGCAACAGTTTGGCCGTGAGTCGAATGTAGCGGAGGTGCAGAGAGTTTTGGCGCAGTATGTATTGTAATAAAATAAATCCCAAAGAAATGGGATATTTATTGCGTGATATAAATGTTGTGAAAGAAAAAAGTTTAAAACGAGAAAGCTGCTTCCATAAATACTTTGGAAAATGTACAGAGAAATACCAAAGGTGAATTGCTTCCAATAGAGGAGATAAAAGATATGAATATTTATGAAATAACTTTCAGTCCGACAGGTGGAACGAAAAAAGTTGCCGATTTTCTGGCAACCGAATTGAGTCAGGAGATTAGATGTATTGATTTGTCAAACGGTAATGAGGATTTTCATAAATTCTCATTGACTAATGAAGATACGGCTATTGTTGCCGTTCCATCCTATAGTGGGCGCGTACCTTCTACAGCAGCAGAGCGCATAGCAAAGATTCAGGGCAATGGTGCTAAAGCAGTTATAGTCTGTGTGTATGGGAACCGTGCCTATGAGGATACTTTGGTAGAACTTCAAGATATTGTACTGCAGGCCGGATTTTCTGTTATAGGAGCTGTTGTCGCAATTGCAGAACACTCGATAGCCCATCGATATGCCACAAACAGACCGGATAAGGAGGATTACGAGCATTTAAGAGCATTTGCAGAGCAGATTGGAAATAAACTGAGAAGAAATGACTTTTCCACTCCAGCAATACCGGGCAACAGACTCTTGCTATCGTAAACATGATGCTTAAGAAGGCATGTACCGTACGGAAAGAATGTGAGTTGTATCTCTGATGCATTGCTTTGGGGTTCCTTGGGAAACTATGAATATGATATTAGGAACAACTGAAAATCTCTGACAATGATACAATATATAATATGCTGTCATTGCCAGAGATTTTCAGTTTATCAGGTAATCAATAATAGAACTTTTTACAACAGATTTTCGCGTTCTGTGATTTCGGCATCTGTCATTGTGTAGCCTTCCAGACTTCCATCCTTTGCCTGAATACAGATATAAATCATAGGCTCAGCAGAAGTACACTTTAAGTTTCTGTCACATCCTGGTGATACACGAACGATTGACCCTTCACTGATTTCGAAAACTTCATCGTTTACCTGAAACTTTCCGGATCCTGATAGGATAATGTAGTTTTCTTCATTCGCCTTATGGTTATGAAAGAACGGAACAGATGCCCCAGTCGGCAATGTACCGAACGAGATCTCACATGAAGTAGCTTCTGTAGCTTCTTTCACAAACTGCTTACCTTCAAAACCCTTGATGCAACCGATTGTTGCGTGAGCGTACTTTTCGCCCTTGTTCATAATTTTAATGTTGCTCATATTTTCTGTTTTTATAAAGTTGATTAACTTTGTATTCTAAACTTACTATCATTCAGATAGTGCAAAATTAATCCTTTTTATATTGATAAACAAGAAGTTACATAAATGTAACCCACTTACTTTAAGGTAATTATTATTGGAAATGAACAGCTTGCAATTACAAGAAAATCTAAAAAAATATACTCGTATAGAAGAATGCCCTATCCGGAATGTGTTGTCGCGGTTTTCCAGTAAATGGGCTATGCTCATATTGTGCGTACTTTCTGAAAATGAAGCAACGCGCTTTAATATTATAAGTAAGGCTATTCCGGATATTTCTCCTAAGGTACTTACCGAGACATTAAAGGCTCTTGAGGCCGACGGGCTGGTGAAAAGAAAATTATATGCCGAAATACCTCCAAGAGTGGAATATTCATTGACAGAGGTAGGCCAAAGTTTAATTCCTATACTAAATAATCTCATAAAATGGGCATTGGATAATTCGGCATATATGTCAAAACATAGAAAAAAGTAAATCAGATATTTTCTATAATTTTACATCAACGACGGGTGTTTTGTTGTCAAGTTGGAGAATAAGGTTTGAAGGTAAGGCAGTAAAAAGAGGGATATATTTTTTCTGACAAAATGAAAGTTTCTGATTCTCTTCTTTTCTTGTCGACATGATAATTGCAAAGTGTCAATTCTGATGCTTCTACACGGCGTTATTTGCACACGTATTCGGGAATGGTTGTGATTTTGCCGGTTTTTTGAACCTTTCTGAAAACGGGAAGACAATGAATTGGTGCGTAATAAGACTTCAAGGAAAAGAAATGCGGAGAAGAATGTCTTTTTATATGATATTTAAACTTAAATCCATCGTTTTGTTATCGGATAAACGATGGATTTTTTATGTACTTATGAAGGAAATTTGCTGGAAAATCGGTTTTAAGGTATTCTGTTTTTCCGCATTTAGTAAGAATTGGAAAGGTGAATGGTCGCGATAGCAAACGTTATTAGTCGCGTAAGCCGATGATACTTGAATCGGAAGGCTTCGATTCAAGTCGTGATTAGGGGTAATAATGAAGGTAAATATATGCTGTAAAGCATGTTTTAAGCGCTGTTTTCGGCTTGAATGAGAGAATTTTTACATCGTGAGTAAAGATTTTGTCTGAAATGTATGTTAGCAGAAAAAGCCTTTTTCTCTGTTTTAAGAAAGAAAACATCCGTTTCGCTTGTCAAAATGTCAGAATAGGAAAAGAGACAAAAGGCTGTGTAAAGAAAAACAGGTGTATGGCTGGCATAAACCAACGATACACCTGATGATATAAGATAAGAATAAAAATTATTTTTCTCTATAACTGATGGTTCCGGTAGCCTGATGAGTAGGCATAACCAGTACTTCGGCTATCTGGACGTGTTCGGGGGCCGAAGCTGCATAATAAACAACTTCGGCAATGTCATCACCCGTCAGTGGGCGGATACCCTTGTAGAAGTCGTCGGCACGCTGCTTGTCGCCACGATAACGTACTACAGTGAAATTCGTTTCTACCATACCCGGCTTAATGTTCGTTACGCGCAGCGGAGTGTCTACCAGATCGATCCGGAGTCCGTCCGACAAGGCTTTTACAGCAGCTTTGGTAGCACAATATACACTTCCTCCCGGATAAGCTGCATCGCCGGCAATGGAACCGATATTGATGATGTGTCCGCGTCCGCGTGCGACCATGCCCGGCACAATCATTCGTGTCATGGAGAGCAAGGCTTTTATATTGGTGTCGAGCACAATGTCCCACTCGTCAAGATTTCCTTCAAATTCTTTGTCTACCCCGATTACCAGTCCGGCATTGTTTATCAGTACATCAATCTGCTGCCACGGGCCTTGCAGGGAGTCGATGGCTGCGCGCATGGCAGCACGGTCTCTTACGTCGAAAGGCAGAGTAAGTACTTCTACTCCCAAGGCGGTGAGCTCCTCTTTCAACTGGTTGAGTTTTTCGATGTTTCTGCCGTTCAGAATCAAGTTCGAGCCCATGACTGCAAACTTACGGGCACAGCCTTCGCCAATGCCACTGGTGGCTCCGGTTATCAGTACGGTTTTTCCTTTCATGCTCTGTTCTCCTTTTTATTTGTCGAAATAGATTTTGCCGAAAAACTCGGGACAATGGAAACAAGGTTTAGGCAAGTCGATAGGACTCCACGACAGGAAGTGAGGTGTCTGCAGTAAATCGCCACACTTGTAGAAATTGGCACGTGCAGTCAGGCCATCCAGATTGAGGATAGAATGACGGAAGAATGCAGATACGGGAATTATCAGCGTTAAATTCCAAGTACATAAACCCACTTTTTCTTCGAAAGGAGTTCTTCCGAGTGAAGCCCATCGGGATACGCTGTCCAGTGCTTCGGAAGGAGCATGCATACGGTCGCCTACCCGTCCGAATTCTATCAGCAAGGTGCCGGCACAGTTGCACTCAAAGTTATAGTATACGTCTTCTTTTTCGTCAGGCTGGATAAAAAACTCTGCACAGGCATCCTCCCATACCCGTCCGTTGTCTGCGGGTGCCACGGCACGTACACTTTCTTCGGTAATGTGATAATGTAAGAGAATACGGTCGCCTGTGTGGGCAACGGCAAATCTCATTTCCGGCTTGTACGGATATTCTTTCCAGTTTACGTTGTCTACAGCATGATATGCAATCTGTTCCTTTTCAAATAAAGAAGGAATCTGCTCGGGTTTTATCTCTCCGCATGCTGCCAGTTTCTTGATGTGTAATTCTTTCATGTTATTCCGATTAGGTGATAATCTGTTATTTCCCTATACAATGGTATACGAAGCCTAAATCATTCAGCTCGTTTCCATCGTATATATTTCTTCCGTCGAAGATGACCGGAGCTTTCATGGTTTTCTTGATTACTCCCCATGCCGGCAAACGGAATTCCTTCCATTCGGTCACCATCAGAAGGGCATCGGCATCGAGAAGGGCATCGTACATATCGCGTGCGTAATATATGGTATCTCCCACTCTGCGTTTGGCTTCTTCCATAGCAGCCGGATCGTATGCCCGAATCTGGCAGCCGGCTTCCTTAAGTTTTTTGATAAGTACCAGTGCAGGCGCTTCGCGCATGTCGTCTGTTTCCGGCTTGAAGGCCAACCCCCACATGGCAATGGTTTTGCCTTCCAGATTGCCGTTGTAATATTTCTGCAGTTTACGGAACAGAATATCTTTCTGTGCTTCGTTTACTTCTTCTACCATTTTCAGTACACGCATGCTGTATCCGTTTTCTTCTGCGGTTTTGATAAGAGCTTTTACGTCTTTCGGGAAGCAGGAACCTCCATATCCACATCCTGGATAAAGGAACTTGCGTCCGATGCGGCTGTCGGAACCGATACCGCTGCGTACCATGTTTACATCGGCTCCTACCAGTTCGCACAAATTGGCGATATCGTTCATAAAACTGATACGGGTAGCCAGCATGGAATTTGCAGCATATTTTGTCATCTCTGCCGATGGAATATCCATGAAAATTACACGGAAATTGTTGAGCAGGAACGGACGGTAAAGCTTGGTCATCAATTCTTTAGCCTTATCTGATTCAACCCCTACTACAACGCGGTCTGGAGTCATGAAGTCGCTGATGGCATTGCCTTCCTTCAGGAATTCCGGATTCGAAGCAACATCGAACTCGATGGAGCATCCTCTTTTTTCCAGTTCTTCGTGAATGGCTGCTTTTACTTTTTTGGCAGTACCTACCGGTACGGTACTTTTTGTAACGACCAGTACATATTGATTCATGCAGGAACCGATGGTACGGGCCACATCCAGCACATACGAAAGGTCGGCACTTCCATCTTCATTGGGAGGGGTTCCTACCGCACAGAATACGATGGTGACCTTATCCAGACATTCTTCCAGAGAAGTGGTAAAATGCAGGCGTTCTGCTTTTACATTGCGCAGCACCATGTCTTCCAATCCTGGTTCGTATATTGGTATAATGCCTTTTTTCAAGGCTTCTATCTTTTCTTTGTTTGTATCTACACAATACACATTTGCTCCTGTTTCGGCGAAGCAAGTACCTGTAACCAAACCGACATATCCGGTTCCTACAATTGCGATATTCATAGTTATTTCTTCTGTTTCTATATGCGATGCAAAAGTAAAACAAAAAAAGAAGCCGACCGAGAAATGGAAACGAAAGTTTGTAGGTTTACGGAAAAAAATATTAATTTTGCAATTATGATTGAATTGTCGAAACATATCGAAGTGTTACTGCTTGAGAACGATTGTGTTATCGTTCCGGGATTAGGTGGCTTTATTGCTCATTACCGTTCTTCTGTATATAAAGAAGATACTCAGGAGTATTGTCCTCCTGTGCGTACAATCGGATTTAATCCTCAGCTGGTGATGAATGACGGCTTGCTGGTACAATCGTATATGCAGGCATATGATACTGACTTTCCCGATGCAACCCGGCGGATAGAAAAGACTGTTGCTTCTCTGAAAGAGGAACTTTACAAGAAAGGACAGTTTTCGCTTGGCAGTGTGGGTATGTTGTATTATAATATGAACGGTGGTTATGGGTTTGAACCTTGCGACGGTGGTTATTTTACCCCTTCTCTTTATGGTCTGCAGCGCTTTTCTTTGCCTGTTTTGCCGGAAGAGCAAATACAGAAGATTCAGCTTGAAAATAGCCTGCCTGCAGATTTGCAAGATGCAGAAATACCTCAGCAGCATACTGCGTTGAAACCGTTGCGCCATTGGTTGCAGACGGCTGTGGCTGTAGCAGCTGCTATCCTATTGTTCTTTGTTCTGTCCGTTCCGGTAGAAAATACGTATATGGACGAAGCAAATTATGCTTCACTAGGCTCTGCTACGTTGTTTGATGCAATCCGCAATCAGTCGGTGAATACTCAGGTGGCCGGCTCTTCGGTACAGCAGGAGGTTGCCCGCAAATCTTCTCGAAAGAATAATATCAATACGTTGAAACCGGTAGCTGTTAAAGTGGAAAAAGTGGCAAAGTCTTCTACTCCTTCCTCTAAACCGAAAGTAGAAAAGGCAAAACCAGTTGCAGCATCGGCTGTAACTCCTGCCGCAACAGCTTCTCCTAAAAAGGAAACAAAAACAGTTGCACAACCTAAGAAAGTTCAACCGGTGTATTATGTGATTATTGCAAGCCTTACAACCCGTACAGATGCACAGCGGGAACTGAAGAAGTTTCAGGAAGAAGGATGTACCAAAGCTGTTATCTTAGAGTCTCAAGGTAAATATCGTATTGCTTTCGACCAATATTCTACGCAAACGGGTGCATATGGAAAAGTACAGGAATTGAGAAAGCAAGATGCTTTCAAGAATGCCTGGGTATTTACTTCCAACAAATAATCTGAAGCATTAAAGTATGAAAAGAGTAAGATGTCCGAAATGTGACAATTATATACAATTTGATGAAACAAAATACGAAGAAGGGCAGTCGCTCGTCTTTGTGTGTGATCAGTGTAAGAAACAATTTGGAATCCGTATCGGTAAATCGAAATTGAATGCGGCTAATCGTCGGGAGGAAGTTGTAGATGAAACCGACGGTTTGCAAGACTATGGTAATATTGTAGTTGTTGAGAATGTATTCGCATTCAAGCAGGTACTTCCCTTAAAAGAGGGAGATAATGTGATAGGACGTCGTTCTAAAGGTACGGAAGTGGACATTCCGATTGAAAGTAATGATCCGAGCCTCGACCGCCGTCATTGTATTATTCATGTAAAGCGTAACAAACAGGGCGAAGTGGTGTATACTCTTCGGGATAATGACAGTGTGACGGGAACTTTTTTGATGAATGAATTGTTAGGTCCTAAGGATAGAGTCCGTATTGAAGGAGGTGCTATTATTACCTTGGGAGCTACTACATTGATTTTACGCAGTGCAGAGTCTGACTCTTAAAAACAATTCGGTGTATAAAACCGTTTATTTGATACGAATAACTAACTATTTAAGGATAACTAACTAATAAACAACTTTGATTATGGCCTTTACGAATAACGTAATGATTGTACGCCACAAGTTGCTCGAGAATCTTGTCGCTTTGTGGAAAGAAAATCAACTGATAGAAAAAATAGACCGTATTCCTTTGGAATTTAGCCCTCGTCGTTCGCAGGCAGTAGGCAGATGCTGTATTCATAAAGAACGTGCGGTGACGAAGTATAAATCTTTGCCATTGCTGGGATGGGATATGACTGATGAAACGGATGAATTGACTCCTCTTTCAGAATATGCCCGCAAAGCATTGGAACGTAAAGGAAAAATCAAGGAAAATATATTGTGTGTGATTGATGAAGCTTGTTCTTCATGTGTGCAGGTAAACTATGAAGTAAGTAACTTGTGCCGTGGTTGTGTAGCACGTAGCTGCTATATGAATTGTCCGAAGGGAGCAGTTCATTTTGATAAAAAGACAGGACAGGCACATATTGATCATGATACTTGTATTAGCTGTGGTATCTGTCATAAGAGTTGTCCTTATCATGCAATCGTATACATTCCTGTTCCTTGTGAAGAAGCTTGTCCGGTTAAGGCTATTCAGAAAGATGAACACAATATTGAGCATATTGATGAAAGCAAATGTATCTATTGTGGTAAATGCTTGAATGCTTGTCCGTTTGGCGCAATTTTCGAAATTTCTCAGGTATTCGATGTGCTTGAAGCAATCCGTAATGGAGAACAGGTGATTGCTATCCCTGCTCCTTCTATTTTGGGACAGTTCAAGGCTTCTATCGAACAGGTATATGGAGCATTGAAACAAGTAGGCTTTGCGGATGTGATAGAAGTAGCGGAAGGTGCTATGCATACTACCAGCAATGAAGCTCATGAGCTGCTGGAAAAACTGGAAGAAGGACAGAAATTCATGACGACTTCCTGCTGTCCGTCGTATATCGAGTTGGTGAACAAACATATTCCTGATATGAAGAAATATGTATCTTCCACCGGTTCTCCTATGTATTATGCTTCACGCATCGCAAAACAGAAATATCCGAATGCAAAAGTAGTCTTTATCGGCCCTTGTATCGCTAAGAGAAAGGAAGCACAACGTGATGAGTGTGTGGATTATGTAATGACTTTCGAAGAACTGCATCCTTTGTTTAAGGGATTGGGTATTGAACTGGAACAGGCTAATCCGTATAAAGTAGCTTATGAATCAGTGTGCGAAGCTCATGGATTTGCTCAGGCTGGTGGAGTAGCCGGAGCTGTGAAGGCTTATTTAGGTCCTAAGGCAGATGGTATCAAGATGTTGCAGTTCTCTGATTTCAATAAGAAGAATATCGGTGTATTGCGTGCTTATGCCAAGACTGGAAAGGTAGATGCACAATTTATCGAGATGATGGCTTGTGAAGGTGGATGTGTGACCGGACCAAGTGCACACAACGATCCTGTGGCTGGTAGAAGACAGTTGAATCAGGACTTGTTGAAGCGTACACTGAAATACGAAAACAGTAACGATAAATAACTCTTCTCAATGAGAAGTTTAATAGAACGTCTTCATCGGGAGCATACCTTGTCTCCCGATGAATTACGTACTCTTTTGGTTGGTTGTGATGCTGAGCATTTGGCATTGATTAACCAAAAAGCCCGTGAAGTAGCATATTCTCATTTTGGCAATCGGATTTTTATTCGAGGATTGATAGAAATCGGCAATTGCTGTCGGAATGATTGTTTTTATTGTGGTATACGCCGCAGCAACCGTAATGTAGAACGTTACCGGTTGGATAAGGAAACGATACTTTCCTGTTGTGCGCAAGGATATGAATTAGGCTTTCGTACTATTGTATTGCAAGGTGGAGAAGATAATTATATGACAGACGAACGGGTTGTAGATCTGGTTTCGTCCATTCGTAAAGCTTATCCGGATATTGCAATTACATTGTCATTAGGAGAAAAGTCAACAGAGGCATACCAGGCTTTTTATCAGGCAGGAGCCAACCGTTATCTGTTGCGCCACGAAACACATAATGAAGCACATTATCAAAGTTTGCATCCAGAAAGCATGTCGTTGCAAAACAGATTACGTTGTTTGTACGACTTGAAGAAAATTGGCTATCAGACAGGAACTGGAATTATGGTAGGAAGTCCGGGGCAAACGATTGAACATTTGGTCGAAGACATCCTTTTTATTGAAACTCTTCAACCGGAGATGATTGGTATCGGTCCTTTCCTCCCCCATCACGATACTCCTTTTGCATCTGAACCGTCCGGAAAGATGGAACAAACATTATTATTGCTTTCTATATTCAGATTGATGCACCCCAAAGCACTTATTCCTTCAACCACAGCATTGGCTACTTTAGCTCCCGATGGACGGGAAAGAGGTATCCTGGCAGGTGCTAATGTCGTGATGCCTAATCTGTCACCCGTATGGCAACGTAGCAAATATGCTTTATACGATAATAAAGCCTCTATGGGAGCCGAGGCCGCAGAAGGATTGCGGTTGTTGGAAGAAAAGTTGGATGCAATAGGATATGTGATAGACAAAAGTAGAGGTGATTACGAAAACTGAACAACTAAATTGTAGAAGATTATGTATAAAATAGATTCCCCTCATGCAGAAGAGTTTATCTGTCATGATGAAATTTTGGATACATTAGCTTATGCTCAAGCGCATGCCGATGATAAAGAACTTATTCGCTCGCTGATAGAGAAAGCACGAGCTTGTAAGGGGCTTAGTCATCGTGAAGCAGCAGTGCTGTTGGAGTGTACAGACTCGGATTTGCTGGAAGAGATTTACAATCTGGCCCGTGAGATAAAGAAAAAATTCTATGGCAATCGTATCGTCATGTTTGCTCCTTTGTATTTGTCCAATTATTGTGTCAATAGTTGCGTATATTGTCCGTATCATGTGAAAAACAAGACGATAGCCCGTAAGAAGCTGACTCAGGAAGAGATTCGCCGCGAAGTAATTGCCTTGCAAGATATGGGACACAAGCGTTTGGCACTTGAAGCAGGAGAAGATCCAATACGCAATCCGATAGAATACATTCTGGAATCTATTCAGACTATCTATCAGATTAAGCATAAGAACGGAGCCATACGTAGAGTGAATGTAAACATTGCTGCTACTACAGTGGAAAATTACAGAAAGCTGCACGAGGCAGGTATTGGTACTTATATTCTCTTTCAGGAAACGTACCACAAAGAGAATTATGAAAAACTGCATCCACGTGGTCCGAAGAGCAATTATGCGTATCATACGGAAGCTATGGACCGTGCCATGCAGGGAGGTATTGATGATGTGGGGTTAGGAGTTTTGTTTGGGCTCAATACATATCGTTACGATTTTGTAGGATTGCTGATGCATGCCGAACATCTGGAAGCAACCTATGGAGTCGGTCCTCATACAATCAGTGTACCTCGTATTTGCTCAGCAGACGATATTGATAAAGCCGACTTTGAGAACGCTATCTCCGATGAAATATTCCAGAAGATTGTTGCTGTGATCCGTATCAGCGTGCCTTATACCGGTATGATTATTTCTACTCGAGAATCTCAACGCTCACGCGAAAAGGTACTCGAACTGGGAGTTTCACAGATTAGCGGTGGTTCGAAAACCAGCGTAGGAGGCTATGCAACAGAAGAAATTCCCGAAGAAAACTCTGCTCAGTTTGATGTCAGTGATACCCGTACATTGGATGAAATTGTAGCATGGTTGCTACGTTTGGGCTATATTCCCAGCTTCTGTACAGCCTGTTATAGAGAAGGACGAACCGGAGACCGCTTTATGTCGCTGGTAAAGACCGGCCAGATAGCCAATTGTTGTGCTCCCAATGCTTTGATGACCTTGCAGGAGTATCTGGAAGACTATGCATCTCCGGAAACTCGTGAGTTGGGTATTGATATGATACGTAAGCAAATGGAACAGATACCCAATCCGGCCATTCGCAAACGTGCCTTGGAGAACTTAGAGCGCATAAAGGAAGGTAAAAGAGATTTCAGATTTTAATGAGTATGGAAAATACGCCTCGTTCAAATCGTATTCATATTGGAATTTTCGGAAAGAGAAATAGTGGAAAATCTTCGTTGATCAATGCTTTGACCGGACAGGAGATTGCTGTTGTATCCGATTTTGCCGGTACGACAACCGATCCCGTCTACAAGGCAATGGAAATACACGGTCTGGGGGCCTGTGTGTTTATTGATACTGCAGGGTTGGACGATGAAGGTGAACTGGGAGCCTTACGCATCAAACAGACAATGCGTGCAATGGAGCGCACGGATATTGCCTTGATTGTGTGTACAAACGATCAGATTGACCAGGAACTGCAATGGAGTAAATGGCTGAAGGAGAAGAATACCCCTATCCTATGGATATTGAATAAGGCCGACTTACATGCTGACAGCGAACAGATAGCCCGTCGTATAGAGAAACAATGCGGACAAATGCCTTTGATTGTCAGTGCCCGGAATCGGGAAGGAATGGAAGAGATACGCCGAAGCATGATTGGGCAGTTCCCTGATGAAACTATGGAACGCGGTATTGTAGGCAGATTGGTCTCTGCCGGGGATATAGTGATGCTGGTTATGCCTCAAGATATTCAGGCTCCGAAAGGAAGACTGATTCTTCCGCAGGTACAGACAATCCGTGAACTGTTGGATAGGAAGTGTCTTGTAATGAGCTGTACTACAGAGAATATCACCTCTATGATTCAAGCATTAGTAGAACCTCCTAAACTGATAATTACCGACTCACAGGTCTTCAAAACGGTATACGAACTGAAGCCCGAGGCAAGTCGTCTTACCTCGTTTTCTGTACTGTTTGCCCAGTACAAAGGCGATATAGGCTATTATATCGAAGGAGCCAATGCCATCAGTCAGTTGACTGAGAAATCGAAAGTCTTGATAGCCGAAGCATGTACACATGCTCCCCTTACAGAAGATATAGGCAGGGTAAAAATACCACGTATGCTGCGCAAACGGATTGGAGAAGGATTGCAGATAGATATGGTTTCCGGTACAGATTTTCCGGAAGACCTTTCCTCTTACGATTTAGTAATACATTGCGGAGCCTGTATGTTCAACCGTAAATATGTATTGAATCGTATTGCACAGGCACGTAACCAGCATATCCCGATGACCAACTATGGTGTAGTGATTGCTTATATAAATGGAATCTTGGATAAGATTGACTATTGATTTGGGAGTATAAGAGCGGTAAGCGGGACTCGAACCCGTGACTTTCGGCTTGGGAAGCCGACGCTCTACCAACTGAGCTACTACCGCAATTCGATAACAGACTCAAAGGTAGATTTTATTTTTGGAATAAACAAGAATAAAATCTGCCTTTTTTATTCCCAAAATTTCATGACATCCGTTTCTCCCCAATACCAATGAGTGAACCCGGCAATGACATTCTTATATCTGTAAATTGGAGTACCCACTTCTGTTCCTGCCGGTGTATAAAGTGGGACTTCTGTTGGTAAAGCATCCGGATTGAGGACCGTTGAATAGTGAAATTCATGGCCTTTCCACTCCATATTACGGTAGTTCATTCTTCGGTAACCGGTCGTCAAACGTGAGTCGGCCGAAGTACACTCAAACGGTAATACATCGGCCATGGCATAAGCCGTGCCCCCCTTCCGTACTGTGAGTGAACGGGACAGGAGTACCATTCCACCACATTCGGCCAGCAGTTTTCCACCCTTTTCTGCATAATCCCGAAGTTGCTGCATAAGTCGTTTACGACGGTGCAATTGTCGGGCAAAAAATTCGGGATATCCTCCCGGCAGATATACCAGGTCTGCTTCAGGAAGGTCACTTCCGTATACGGGACTGAAATAGGTTATTTTTCCCAACTCTGCCAGCCGGTCTATATTCTCCCGATATAAGAAACAGAAAGCCGGATCGCGTGCAATGGCAATCTGCATTCGTTTCCCTTGAGAATAATGCATGGCTTCGATGCCAATTTCCGAAGTGTAAGGCAATGTGTATCGACAGGGAAAAATACGTGTGCACAGATTCAGCATCTTATCTATATCGACATGCTTTTCAATCTGTTCGGCTACACGTGAAGATACCGATACAATGGATTGTTTTTCTACCGATGTAATGCTTTGATGGCGGGAAGGCAGATTGATATCCTCTATAGAAGGCAAATGCCCCAAACATTCTATTCCTGCGTCCGAACAAGCTTCTTTCAGCATGGCAAAATGAGCCGGAGAGACTGTTTGGTTGAATACTACTCCTGCAATTCTGACCGAAGGATTAAAGTGACGGAATCCGTATAGAAGAGGAGCTACAGAGTAGGCTGTCGCTCTGGCATTGACTATTAGAATAACAGGTATGTTCAGTATCTTTGCGATTTCGGCACAACTTCCTTGCATGCGCCGGTAACCGTCGTACAGTCCCATCACTCCTTCCGTTATACAAACATCCGCATGTTCTCCGTATTTATTGTAGATGTATTGAATATGGGTGCGTGAAGCCAGGCCGAGATCCAAATTCACAGATTCCCGTTCGGATACAATAATGATATTGTGTATCAATATAATCTGCACCACATTTAAAAGGCTGCACCTTTACGCCGCGCTTGTGCAAGGCATGCAAAAGCCCCAGTGTGAAAGTAGTCTTTCCACTTCCCGAGACTGGTGCAGCAATCATAAACTGTGGTTTCATATTATAGCATTACTTCTTTTTAAAACGTGGGCAAAGATACGAAGATTAAATAGAAGAATTGCTATCTTTGCACTCCTTTCGACGGATGGAAGGGTAAAAAGATAAAAAAGCATGAAAGTACGTTTTATGAGTCTGGGAAGCGGAAGTAGCGGGAATTGCTACTATCTGGGAACAGATAATGAAGGAATTTTGATAGATGCAGGCATCGGTATCCGTTCTATAAAGAAAATCTTCAAGGAAACAGGACTGAGTCTGGAAAATATACGCGCCGTATTTGTAACTCACGACCATGCCGACCACATTAAGGCTGTAGGTCATTTGGCCGGTAAGCATAACATTCCAATTTATGCTACACAGGAGGTACATTATGGTATTTCGCGCAGTTATTGCATGACGGAAAAGCTGGATAAAGAGCATACGCGTTTTATTCGGAAAGAGGAAACAATAAGACTTGGAGATTTTGAAATTACCTGTTTTGAGGTTCCGCACGACGGTACCGGCAATGTAGGATACTGTGTGGTGATAGATGGTAAGACTTTTTCTTTTCTGACCGACATCGGGCATATTACAGAAACAGCCGCAAAGTATATTGCAAAAGCAAACTATCTGATACTGGAAGCCAACTATGATGAGACTATGCTGCAAATGGGCCCCTACCCTTATCATTTAAAAATGCGCATTGCAAGTCCGAACGGGCATATGTGCAACCGAGAGATGGCCGACTATATTGCGTCCAATATGCCGGAAGGGTTGAAATATTTATGGCTTTGCCACCTGAGCAAAGACAACAATCATCCGGAACTGGCATACAAAACGGTAGAAATGGCTTTGAAGGAAAAGAATATTATAGTCGGACAAGACTTGCAAGTCATCCCTCTAAAAAGAACCGTTCCTTCGGAATTGTACTGTTTTGAATAAGTTTATTTTTGAAAGATAGAATGAAAGCAGGGAGAATAAAATGCTGAAAAGCAAATTATTTCTCCTTGTTTGGTATCATGCTCATTCAATCCGAACAGTATCCTGTAATCGGCGTTGTTGGCTGTACATCCGACGACGTCGGCTGTAAAATCAGCGTCGCCGTTTGCATATCCGACGCCGTCGGTCGAAAAACTCTTCTGTTATCGTTTTTTTTCAATAACTTTTGGTATTTAAAATAAAGCACGTATATTTGGGGCGCTACTTTAACTGCAAAGACAAAGTAGCTGCTATGTAAATCTTTGTATAAATCTAAAAATTGAAACACAATTATGAGTTTAGAAAGAACTTTAGTCATTTTAAAACCATCGGCAGTACAGCGTGGTTTGATTGGAGAAATAACTACCCGTTTTGAACGTAAAGGCTTGCATTTGATTGGAATGAAAATGATGCAGCTTACCGATGAAATATTGAATGAGCATTATGCTCACTTGAGTGAAAGACCGTTCTTCCAGCGTGTAAAAAATTCGATGATGGCTTCCCCTGTCGTTGTATGTTGCTATGAAGGAGTAGATGCTATTCAGATAGTTCGTTCTATGACTGGTGCTACAAATGGTCGTGTTGCAATTCCCGGAACAATTCGTGGTGATTACAGTGTCAGCTCGCAGGAAAATATCATTCATACTTCCGATTCTCCTAAAGCTGCCTTGGAAGAAATAGCACGTTTCTTTAAGCCGGAAGAACTATTCGAATATAAATCATGTGCTCAATCATTCTTGTATTATCAAGAAGAATATCAACTTATCTGATTTATAGAATATTATAGAAAATCACTATAAAAAGTTGAAAAAGTTATTCCTTTTTATTTGTTCTTTTCAAATAAAGGTTATACCTTTGCACCCGCAATCAAAAAGGCACTCTTAGCTCAGTTGGTAGAGCAACTGACTCTTAATCAGTGGGTCCAGGGTTCGAATCCCTGAGGGTGTACTTTAATTCGGGAAATTTGACAATTTATAGTGGATGCACTCTTAGCTCAGTTGGTAGAGCAACTGACTCTTAATCAGTGGGTCCAGGGTTCGAATCCCTGAGGGTGTACCAAACGGAAGAGTAGATTAAGTTGTAGATAATCAGTATTTTACAAGTTAATTTACTCTTTTTATTTCTACCCTATTCTTCGTTTATAGATTAAAAAAAAGGGAAATCACCTCACTTTTGAGTGATTTTACATGTCCGAAAACTTATCCTTTTTTATTTAATCTATTATGGCCACATTAAAACTTACAATTTTCAAAGCAAAAGTTCTTAAGAATGGGAAGCACAAAATCAGAATCGCGTTGTGCCATAAAGGAGAAACATGTTACATTTTAACACGTTATCTCATTGATTCTGAGAACCAATTCAAAAATGGACTTATCCAAAAAAGACAGGATGCAAGCGTCATTAATATGAAGCTGAGAAACCTGCTGAATGATTTATTACGTATTCGTTATTTAAATCATAATCTGTAAAATCATTACAAATCTCCGTATTATTGTTACATGAATTTGCATAGTATACCACTACTTTTGTATGAAAAGAAAATATGATAAATATGCAAACTTTTAAATTGTATAACGGAATAGAAATGCCACAGGAGGGTTTTGGGGTATTTCAAGTATCTAATGATGTATGTGAATCTGTTGTATTGGAGGCTATTGAGACTGGCTATCGCCTTATAGATACCGCATCTTCTTATAATAATGAAACTGCTGTAGGGGGAGCAATCCGTAAATCGGGATTGCCTCGTGAAGATTTTTTTATTACCTCAAAAGCTTTTATCAATGAAATGGGATATGTACAGACAAAAACGGCTTTTCAACGGACACTTAATAATTTAGGTGTTGATTATCTTGATTTATATCTCATCCATATGCCTTTTGGAGACTATTATGGTGCATGGCGGGCTATGGAAGAACTATATAAAGAAGGGCGTATTCGTGCTATTGGTGTAAGTAATTTTCAGAGTGACCGTATTATAGATCTTTGTTATATGGCTGAGATTAAACCGATGGTGAACCAATTGGAGTTGCATCCTTTTTATCAAAGAGAAGAGGAACTTGATATTTTACATGGATATGGTATTATACCGCAGGCTTGGGCTCCTTTTGCTGAGGGGATGAATGGAATGTTTACGAATCATATATTGAGAAAAATAGCGAAAGAACACGATAAGACGGTAGCACAAGTCATTCTTCGTTGGAATGTACAAAGAGGCGTAAGTGTCATTCCGAAATCTGTTCATCGCAGTCGCATGAAAGAGAATTTAGGAATCTGGGACTTCGAACTTTCTAAAAATGATATGCAAGCAATTACTTCACTTGATCTTGCACGCCCACAAATGCTTGACCCGCATAAGCCAAGTGAAGTGCATCGGCTTTTTAATTATTTGGAGAATCCTGTGCTTACCAGTTTGTAAATTATCGGCTGAGTTGGGAAATATTGTTACGAAAACATTCTATAATTTGAGGAATATAAGAGTTAAATATAATTACTATGAACCGCAGGACTTTCTTAAAACAAGCTTCAGGTTACGCGTTGGCAGTAGCCGGTACAATGACAGAAGTAGAAAAGGTTTTTGCAGAATTAATACCCGTAAAAAAAGGTAGTGCATATAATCTTCATAACAACACAGAGCAGAGGCAGGATTTTGAGCATCGTAATTTAGGCGGAATGGATGTTTCTGCTATTGGACTGGGCTGTTTGCCAATGGTAGGCTATTATGGAGGGAAATATGAGAAAAAGGACATGGTATCCTTAATTCGTCGAGCATACGATCAAGGTGTTACATTATTTGATACAGCGGAAGTTTATGGACCTTATATCAGTGAGGAATGGGTAGGTGAAGCTGTTGCACCATTCCGTGATAAGATAAAGATAGAAACAAAATTTGGTTTTGGAGTGGAAGAAGGTCAACCGACATCACTTAATAGCCGTCCTGATCATATCCGTAGAGCGGTAGAAGGTTCTTTGAAACGTTTGCGTACCGATCATATTGATCTTTTGTACCAACATCGTGTAGATCCGAATGTGCCAATGGAAGCTGTGGCAGAGGTTGTGAAAGAGTTAATGAAGGAAGGCAAGGTTTTACATTGGGGATTGTCTGAGGCCAGTGCTCAATCCATACGTCGTGCACATGCGGTATGCGCTCTTTCGGCAGTACAGAGTGAATATGCTATTTGGTGGAGAGAGCCGGAAACTAAAATATTTTCTACTCTTCAAGAATTAGGTATAGGCTTTGTTCCGTATTGTCCGCTCGGAAGAGCCTTTCTTACCGGAACCATTAATGAGAGTAGTCGTTTTCTGAAAGGAGACCGGCGATATAACTTACCGCAATTCCAGCCTGAAGCATTAAAGCATAATATGCCTTTGGTTTATTTGATAAGAGAATGGGCAAAGCGTAAAGCAGTGACTCCTGCACAATTTGCGTTGATTTGGATGCTTTCCCGTAAACCTTGGATTGTTCCTATCCCTGGTACTACAAGTATTGCTCATTTAGATGATTTCCTTGGTGCAGTATCTGTAAGATTAACTCCTTATGAAATGGAAGAGTTTGATGCTGCTTATACTAAAATAGATTTGATGGGACATCGTGCAGATCCGTTTACAGAAAGTCAAATTGATAAATAATCATCTATATTCATTGGTATAGATTGTGAGGTATCTGCATATTTCAGACAAAAAACTTATCGGATGTACAAATTTAATTTTATAAACGTCTGCTTGTCAATAACAGAGTTTTTTACAATATTCTGAAGGAGTGATACCTTCTAATTTTTTAAACATTCGGCTAAAATGCTGAGAATATTCAAAACCAAGATGCTCCGATACCTGAGATACAGTCTCTCCGGCAGTAAGGTAGTTTTTTGCAAGTTGGATAATGAAGAAGCGAATGTGATTGCTTGCTGTCTCACCGGTAGTTTTTTTGATAACATCTCCAAAATAATTGGGTGACATACATAATTCGTTTGCGCAATATTGTACGCTGGGAACCCCATGAGTTAATTGGAGTTTGTTCTCAAAATATTCACGAAGCAAGCGGTCAAAACGAATAAGAATATCGGAATTTTCATGCTTGCGGGTAATAAATTGACGATTGTAAAAACGTTGGCAAAAATTAAGAGCTAGTTCAATATAACTTATGATAATCGTATTCTGAAGATTATCTGGCTTATTGTTTAGTTCTTTACGAATTTGCTGCATTAATGAGACAAGAATATCATGTTCGTCTTCCGTCATGTGGAGGGCTTCATTGACACGATAATCAAAAAAGGAATAATCCTTAATATGTTTCTCGAGCGGGAAATTATGAAGTAGATCAGGATGGAATAGAAGCGCCCATCCTGTAATGGATACTTGTTCTCCATTGTCCTCCTTGCCTCCTATTTGTCCTGGAGCTACGCAGAGTAATGTTCCTTTATTATAATCGTATTTTCCACAGCCATATTCCAAATCTATGTTCGCGTCATCTCGGAGAAATAATCCGTATACACTATAGTTGTTTAAACTATGACGTATAGGTGATACTTCTGCATAATTTATGACAGTGATCAGCGGATGCTGTTCGTTGCATCCAAGATAATGGCTATAGTCATTGACATTTCTTACTTGCAGTATGTTATTCATTATTTTTTTCTATTATAGTAATGCAAAGATATACTATTATATGATTCATGTTTTGAATAGATAGTAAATTCTGTAAAAATGGTACAGATTGCAGGATTATGTTTACAAAATTACTCTATGTTTCAACTTAATTTTGCATGATGAAAAATAAAACATATATAATACATCGTGTAATAATAGTGTCAAATATGGAAATTGCAGAGATTGAATTTAAAAATTAAATGATATGTTGAAAATAAATAGCCTATTTATGAACAAGATTATTTTAACATTGCAGGTAGTAACAACTTTCTGTTTTACTGCTTATTCTCAAAATGAAAAGCGTATGCAAACCTTAAATAAGGTGTTAATTGTTTATTTCTCTGCCACACATACTACAGCTAAAGTGGCTCATATGATTGCAAATATCACTGGTGGTACTTTATATGAGATTACTCCTCAACGGATTTACACATCTGAAGATCTTGATTGGAATAACAAAATGTCACGTAGCTCAATAGAAATGAAAAATCCTGCAGCACGTCCGACATTGCATGGTACAAAATTAAATATCAGTGGCTATAATGTAATTTTTATCGGCTATCCTATTTGGTGGAATCAAGCTCCAAGAATTGTCAATACTTTTATAGAAAGTTATTCTTTGGAAGGGAAAATACTTGTACCTTTTGCTACATCTGGTGGGAGCGGAATAGCCAATAGTGTAAAAGAGTTAAGGAATGCATATCCTAAGCTAAAATGGAAGGATGGTAAATTACTGAATACGGTGAATCGTAATGCTATTCAGAACTGGGTTAACGATGTAATAAAAAGTAACGATTTATAAAATAAAATGATGTTTGGAATAGGTACACAAGAAATTATTTTTATCGTACTGATACTCCTGTTGTTTTTTGGAGGTAAGAAAATTCCGGAATTGATGGGAGGACTTGGAAAAGGAGTACGTAGTTTCAAGGAAAATATCAAAGAAGTGAAAAATGACATTGGCATAAAGAATGAAGATTCTGCTGAATGATGATATAAGAAAGAATACGTATGAAATTTAAATTGTTTCAGTGTTTTAGGCGTTGAGTTTATAAATTGATTATTTATAAGCTCAGTAATAGTTTTTCTTGCGTTTGCAGTAACGTTCGCATTGTGCACAAATATCATATCCCAACATCGCTCCCAGTATAAAATCTTCTTCCGGTGTCAACATATGGAGTGGGCGTTTTGCCAGATGTCTGATTGCCTGAATACATTCCGGACGTCCGAAAAATAAGTTCACGCTTGTATTTGTCACCGGTTGTACCAGAAAGTCGATTCGCTGCTTTTTCAAGCGTTCGATGGCAAACTCTTCATACTTGCGGTTGACTGTAAAGAGAATCATGCGGCGTACACCTTTTTTGTATTCATATATGTGATTCAGAAAAACTTTCATTTCAGCTGGCAGGATGTCGGGAGATGATATCATTGTAATAAAATGGATTATGGTAGATAAAAAATGATTGTGGATTAAAAAGTTTTCTTTAACTCGTCGGTCCAAGTTTTGATGCGTGTGGATGTTTTGTGGCTTTCATTTATATCATCTAATGCAAGACCTACAAAACTACCGTCGACAACAGCTGCAGAGTTAGAGAAAGTGTAATCATCTGTACTTACATGATTGCCCAGAAAGGTGCATCCGCTGTCTTTCAAATCTTCGTACAAAATCCCCATGGCATCACAGAAAGTGTCACAATAAGATTCAGAGTCTCCACAGCCAAACAAAGCGATATACTTCCCTTTTAAGTCTGCATTCTTCAGTACTTTGATGCCATCATACCAGTCATCCTGCAGTTCTCCGTCTCCCCAGGTTGAAGTGCCAAGAAGCAGAACATCGTAAGCATTTACCAATTCGACAGTCAGTTTGTCTGCACTATAAACGTCTGTATTTGCGATTCCCAATACAGTAGCCAATTGCCCTGCCAAGTTTTCACATGTTCCTGTAGTGGAACCATAAACGATACCAATTTTTTTCATGATGTTTAATTTAGATTGTTTTTCTGTGGCAAAGGTAGGCGGTCTGGGGTTGTTTTGAAATACCTAAAAATAGTGCTTTTATTAAGGCGTATTGCTGCTGTTTTCAGACTGTAGGAAAACACTATATACATCATAATATTAGATACAGCTTTTGTTTCTTAAATTATGGATACCTATTTGAGGGGATTAAGCCAAAATTGGCTGATGCTTTAAAAGGAAGAAACAGATATTTCATTGCTATTGCGAGAAATTATAGATTGTTTTCTTAAATTTGTAAAAACCAATTGTTGATTTTATGAAACCAAAGTTTTTACTTTTTTTATTTGTACTGTCTCTCTGTTTCAGTATGTCTTCGTGTGTTGTACATAAGCATCCTCATAAATTGCATCATAAAGAAATTCCACCCGGCCATGCAAAGAAAAAACATGGAAAGAAATCAGCTAAGTATTATGCTCCCGGTCATCGTAAAGAAATACATCATTATTAATTTATTAAGGTATACCGAATTTATTGGGTATACCTTAAACAGGAACTAATTTTAAGTAGAAATAGAAGTTTTTATGGTTGTAGATGCTATCTGTTTAGATTTCTATTTCACCATCAAAAACTTTGGTTGCAGGACCTTTCATGGTCATATGATTGGTGTGTATATCCCAGTTCATCAGGAGCTCTCCTCCGTCCATTTTTACTTTTACATTTCTTGTACACTGTTTAGTAAAAATAGCGGCAGCAGCAGTTGCACATGCTCCGGTTCCACAAGCCTGAGTAATGCCTGATCCTCTCTCCCACACACGCATGCGAATGTGTCCCTCGTCTAAAATTTGGGCAAATTCTACATTGGTCCGATCAGGAAATAAAGGATGATTTTCTAAAAACGGGCCTGCCTGAAAAAGATTGACGCTCGAAACATTGTCTACAAAAATGACTAAATGTGGATTCCCCATTGATACGGCAATACCCTGGGGGTAAGGAGATTGTTCTCCTAATTTTACCCAATGAATATTTGTGGGTATTCCCATATCTACTGTAACTTCATCTACTGTATTGTTTGAGTTTACATTCAGCTTTAATTGTTTGATACCCGATTTGGTTTCCAGCGCAATATCCTTTTTATCCGTCAGTCCATATTCGTAAAGATATTTCCCAATACACCTGCTGGCATTCCCACACATCATGGCTTCAGATCCATCTGCGTTGAAAATGCGCATGCTGAAGTCACCGATACTAGATGGTCCTATTAATACTAATCCATCACTTCCTATTCCAGTATGCCATTGACTCCAGCAGATTGCCAGTTTTTCCGGATTCTCTATAGGATATTGCAAGGTGTTGACATAAATATAGTCATTACCTGCTCCATGCATTTTAGTAAATTTTATCTTCATAGACTATTTTGATTAAATGAGTAGATTGAATTTTTTATCATATACTTATAATTGGATATATAATTGACATATAGTATTGCATCATTGCTTATATTATGTTATAATGATACAATAATTAGCTGTATATGAAATATTGTCATTGTTAATCGCTATTATCATATCTTTATGTTCGCAAATGTAGGAAATAGAAATTCTGTTTTTATGATGAAATGGAATAAAAAATAAATAGTTGTTCGTTTTGTGTTATTTTGATGTAATAATCATGTATTAAATAATAAACTATTCTATATTTTGTGAATAGTAGTATTAATATGTAATATTAATATTGTTTTTGAAATTAAAATTCATATCTGATTGTTAAAGCAAAAAGTATGAGTCAGATTAGTTTTTTTATTGCATGTACTTATTGTATTTTATGAAGCACTTTTATATATCCTGTTCAGTACAATAAGTACCTTTTGCATTATATGTTCCGAGAGAATATATAAAGTACTATCATACTGATTTTTATCATTTACTTATACTGTTAATAGTTTTATGTGATAAGCTGCATAAAAAATACATATTGTACTGCTTATGAAAAGGTTTATTGTATAAGATAAGATATTTATCTATTTGATTAATAGGTAATTATTAATCTTATAAAATTTGGTTGTTTCAAAAATAAATTCTTTATTTGCACAGCGAAACAAAATTATGAACTATGGAACACAGCATGCAATTGGCCAATAATCATATTTCGGTAGATTGTGTAGTGATTGGATTCGATGGCCAAAATTTAAAAGTATTATTAGTACGTCGTATAGGAGAAGATGAAGGTGAAGTTTTCCATGATATGAAACTGCCTGGTAGTCTTATATACATGGATGAAGACTTGGATAGTGCGGCTCAGCGAGTTTTAACCCAACTGACTGGATTGAAAAATGTAGACTTAAAGCAATTTAAAGTGTTTGGTTCTAAAGATCGCACCAAGAACCCTAAAGATATCCGTTGGTTGGAAAGAGCTGAAAAAGCAAAAGTTGATCGTATTGTGACAGTTGCTTATTTTTCATTAGTAAAGATCGATAAAACTCAAAGTAAGCTCTTGGATAACTTTCAAGCAGAATGGGTTTCTCTGCAAGATGTAAAGGAACTTGCTTTCGACCATAATCAGATTATTGCCGATGCAATGGAATTTATCCGTCAATATGTGGAGTTTAATCCGTCTTATCTTTTCGAATTGCTTCCTCGAAAATTTACAGCTCTTCAGTTGCGTGTTTTATATGGTTTACTCTATGGGAAAGCTGTAGATGTCCGTAATTTTCATAAGAAAATAGCGATGTTAGACTATGTAGTTCCTTTGGATGAATTCCAGCAGGGAGTGTCACATCGTGCAGCAAGATATTACCATTTTGACAAGAAAATTTACAACAAGACAAGAAGATAAAATAATAAAGTATGTATTTATTAGGATATGATATAGGGAGTTCTTCTGTAAAAGCCAGTTTGGTCAATGCAGAAACGGGGAAATGTATTTCTTCTGCTTTTTATCCTAAAACAGAAGCTCCTATTATCTCAGTCAAACGAGGTTGGGCAGAACAAGAACCGGACACTTGGTGGGAATATTTGAAATCTGCAACTCAGGATATTCTATCCAATTCCTGTATTCGTAAGGAAGATATAAAGGCAATAGGTATTTCATATCAGATGCACGGCCTTGTATGTGTAGATGCTCAGCATCATGCTCTCCGTCCGGCGATTATATGGTGTGATTCCCGAGCTGTTCCGTATGGTCAAAAAGCTTTTCATGAATTAGGCGAAGAACATTGCCTGTCTCATTTACTTAATTCTCCAGGTAACTTTACAGCTTCTAAGCTGGCATGGATTAAAGAAAATGAACCGGAGGTATATGAAAAGATATACAAAATCATGTTACCCGGAGATTACATTGCCATGCGTTTGAGCGGAGAAATCTGTACTACGGTATCAGGCCTTTCGGAAGGTATGTTTTGGGATTTCAAACAAAACTCAGTGGCCGATTTCCTGATGAAATATTATGGATTTGATTCTTCTCTTATTCCTGATATTAAGCCTACATTCGGAGAACAGGGAACTGTTTCTGCCGAAGCTGCTCTGGAACTTGGACTGGCAGCAGGAACACCTATTACTTACCGTGCAGGCGACCAGCCCAATAATGCATTGTCTTTGAATGTATTCAATCCGGGAGAGATTGCTTCTACAGCAGGAACTTCGGGAGTTGTATATGGAGTAAATGGAAAAGTCAATTACGATCCACAGTCGCGTGTAAATACATTTGCTCATGTTAATCACACTACAGACTGTACCCGACTGGGTGTTCTCTTATGTATCAACGGTACTGGTATTCTGAACTCCTGGATGAAGCGAAATGTGGCAACAGAGGGATTGTCGTATGCAGAAATGAACGATTTGGCTGCTCAAATCCCAATCGGTTCGGAAGGTATCAGTATCCTACCCTTTGGCAACGGTTCGGAGCGTATGCTTGAAAATCGTGAAGCAGGATGCTCTATCAATGGAATCAATTTTAATTTACATCATAAAGGCCATCTTATCCGTGCTGCTCAAGAAGGAATTGTTTTCTCTTTCAAATACGGTATCGACATTATGAAAGGCATGGGAATGGATGTACAGAAAATCCATGCAGGTCATGCTAATATGTTCCTTAGTCCGGTATTCCGTGAAACACTGGCTGGTGTAACAGGTTCTGTAATCGAGCTTTACGACACAGACGGTTCTGTAGGCGCTGCCAAGGGGGCTGGTATGGGAGCTGGAATTTATAAAGACCATGTGGAAGCTTTTTCAACTTTAGAGAAGCTTGCAGTCATAGAACCCGATTCTTCGAATGCAGATGCTTACACAGATGCCTATGCGAGATGGGTAGAATGTTTGAAAAAAATATAAACAATCATAGATTCTGATTTGATAAAACAACTATTTAAAATAAATAATCTTTAAACTTTAATATTATGGCAACAAGAGAGTATTTCCCAGGAATTGGAAAGATAAAATTCGAAGGTGTAGAAAGTAAGAACCCAATGGCATTCCGTTATTACGATGCCGAAAAAGTGATTTTGGGTAAACCAATGAAAGACTGGCTCAAATTTTCAATGGCATGGTGGCACACCTTGTGCGCAGAAGGTTCAGACCAGTTTGGTGGTGGAACAAAACAATTCCCGTGGAAAAGCAGTGCAGACAAAATACAGGCAGCTAAAGATAAAATGGATGCTGGATTTGAGTTCATGCAAAAAATAGGTATCGAATATTATTGTTTCCACGATGTAGACTTGTGCGATGAAGCAGAAACTATCGAAGAATACGAACAGAATCTCAAGGAAATAGTTGCTTATGCGAAGAAGAAACAGGAAGAAACCGGCATCAAACTTCTTTGGGGTACTGCCAATGTATTCGGCCATGCCCGTTATATGAACGGAGCTGCAACCAACCCTGATTTTGATGTAGTGGCACGTGCGGCTGTTCAGATAAAAAACGCAATCGATGCCACTATTGAACTGGGCGGTACCAATTATGTATTCTGGGGCGGACGTGAAGGTTATATGTCGCTTCTGAATACTGACCAGAAACGTGAAAAAGAACATCTTGCACAAATGCTGAAAATGGCACGCGACTATGCACGCAGCAAAGGCTTTACAGGAACATTCCTTGTAGAACCCAAACCAATGGAACCAATGAAACATCAGTATGATGTAGATACAGAAACTGTGATTGGCTTCTTGAAAGCACACGGTCTTGACAAAGATTTCAAGGTAAATATCGAAGTTAATCATGCTACATTGGCCGGACATACTTTCGAACATGAATTGGCTGTAGCAGTAGACAATGGTATGCTGGGTTCTATTGATGCCAACCGTGGTGACTATCAGAACGGATGGGATACAGACCAGTTCCCTATCGATAACTTCGAACTCATTCAAGCTATGATGCAGATTATCCGCGCTGGTGGTTTGGGTAATGGCGGTACCAACTTTGATGCAAAAACACGCCGCAACTCTACCGACTTGGAAGATATTTTCATCGCTCACATTGCGGGAATGGATGCAATGGCCCGTGCTTTGGAAAATGCAGCCCGTTTGCTCGAAGAATCTCCTTACAAGAAGATGTTGGCAGACCGTTATGCTTCCTTCGACAGTGGTAAAGGAAAAGAATTCGAAGAAGGAAAACTTTCTTTGGAAGATGTTGTTGCTTATGCCAAGACTGCAGGTGAACCTAAACAGACAAGTGGTAAACAAGAGTTATATGAAGCAATTGTAAATATGTATTGCTAATCTCTTGATTTTATTATACCGTATCAGGTATCGTCGGTACATATCATTTACAGACTGATCTCTTTCAGTAATATGTACCGGCGTTTACCTTTTTAACAATCTTATAACTATGAATGACGCAAAGAAAAGTAAAACCTATCTTTTTTCCATTGTAATGGTAGCCGTATTGGGAGGCTTGCTGTTTGGATACGACACCGCGGTGATTTCCGGAGCCGAAAAAGGCTTGCAGGCATTCTTCATGGGAGCAGACGATTTTGTTTATACAGATACATGGCATGGCATTACTTCATCCAGTGCTCTTTTAGGGTGTATCATAGGTAGTGCCATTTCGGGTTGTCTGGCTTCCCGTTATGGCAGAAAGCAGTCGTTGTTTCTGGCAGGTATCATGTTCTTTCTGTCGGCTTTAGGTTCATACTATCCCGAGTTTCTTTTTTTCTCGTATGGAGAACCTTCTTACTCTTTATTGCTGGCTTTCAATTTCTACCGTATATTGGGCGGTGTAGGTGTCGGACTGGCCTCTGCTCTTTGTCCGATGTATATTGCCGAAGTTGCTCCAAGTAATATCCGAGGTACATTGGTTTCATGGAATCAATTCGCTATCATCTTCGGACAGCTGGTAGTTTATTTTGTCAATTTTATCATTCTTGGTGATAATGTTAATCCTGTTGTCGAAGTGGTAGAAGGAGTAAACAAGGTTATCAATCCGGATGCAGCAGCATGGGCTATCGAAACCGGATGGAGACAGATGTTTGTAAGCGAAGCAGTACCTGCCGGACTTTTTACTATCTTGATTCTGTTTGTACCTAAAACACCACGTTATCTGGTAATGTCGGGACATGATGAAGAGGCACTGACTGTATTGACGAAAATCAACGGTCGTGAGCGTGCCAAGCAAATTCTGGCCGATATCAAGGGTACCGTACAGACTAAGACAGAACGACTCTTTACTTACGGATGGTTGGTAATTTTTATTGGCATTATGCTGAGTGTATTCCAGCAGGCAGTGGGTATCAATGCTGTATTATATTTTGCTCCACGTATTTTCGAAAGCATGAATATCGGCAATCCGATGGTACAAACAGTCTTCATGGGAGTTGTTAATATTTTATTTACACTTTTGGCTGTGTTTACCGTAGAGAAATTAGGACGTAAGCCTTTGCTGATTTGCGGTTCTATCGGTATGGCTGTAGGAGCTTTAGGTGTTGCTTTCAGTAACTTGGCTACAGGAATTTCTCCACTAATACCGGTGATCAGTATTATGATTTACAGCGCATCTTTCATGTTCAGCTGGGGTCCGATATGCTGGGTACTTATTTCTGAAATTTTCCCCAATACAGTGCGTGGTACAGCTGTTGCCATTGCCGTAGCTTTCCAGTGGATATTCAATTTCATTGTATCGTCCACCTTCCTGCCGATGTATAATATGAGTGCAGGCGATATGGGTGAAAAATTCGGACATATTTTTGTATACGGCCTATATGGTGTGATTTGTATTATAGCAGCCGTATTTGTCTGGAAACTGGTTCCCGAAACCAAAGGAAAGACATTGGAAGACATGACTCGTTTGTGGAAAAACAGACAAGAGCAAAACAAGTAGAAGCTAAGCGGAAAAAGATCTTGTTATTCAGGTAAAATAGTACAGATACCGATACTCCTTTTGGGTGGAGTTTATCGGTATCTGTTTTTTATAGGCTGTCTCAGCAATAAAATGGATGTACTATACAGATGCAGTATGTTTGTTGTTCTATTTATCTTTTGTATCCGACGACGTCGGATATAAAAACGGCGATGTTGGCTCGTCAACCGACGTCGGCAATTATACAGCCGACGACGCTGGCTGAAGACCGTGATTCATTCCGAAAACTTCCGATAATTTTATTTCTTAAAAAATACATTGCCTGCAGCAGGTGATACTGCCAACTATACTACAGAACCGTATCGAAACCTTTCGTTGAAATATGATTATTCGCTTTTTTATCTCAAACTTTTCGTATACCTTTGCGACTAAGAAGTAAAACAAAGGGGTGCCCAACCAGATGACGGGCTGAGATTATACCCTACGAACCTGATTTGGTTAATGCCAACGGAGGGATTGTTGTTCGATTATATCTTTTTTATATCCGTTTTCCGGAAGTTCCTTCTTTGTATTACTTTAATTTTTAAAATGTATCGACATGAAGATTATAGTAAACAACAAAGAGGTAGATCTTATTCAAGGCAATACCATTGCCGATCTTGCCCGTCAACTTGAATTACCTTTACAGGGAGTAGCCATTGCGCTACACAACCGTATGATTCCTCGTGCCCAGTGGGAGGAACAGGTGCTCCAGCCGGGAGACAGTCTGGTTATCATTAAAGCAGCATGCGGGGGGTAACAGGATATGAAACTACAATTCATCACTCATTTTACAGACCGGTATTCTTATTTCGATTCGGCACGGATGGCACTCGAAGGTGGATGCCGTTGGATTCAGTTGCGCATGAAAGATGCTTCGCCCGAAGAACTCGAGTATGAAGCCAGACGTGTGCAGGCTTTATGTTGTGAATACGGGGCTACTTTTATTATAGACGACCATGTAGAACTGGTAAAAAAACTTGAAGCAGATGGCGTGCATCTGGGTAAGAACGATATGCCGATAGCCGAAGCCCGCAAGATATTGGGAAATGACTTTATCATCGGTGGAACAGCGAATACCTTCGAAGATGTGCAGATGCATTATGCGGCAGGTGCCAATTACATAGGATGTGGTCCTTTCCGTTTTACTACGACGAAAAAGAATCTGAGTCCGGTATTGGGCCTGGAAGGATACCGCAACATTTTGAATCGGATGAAAGAGGCTGATATCCAATTGCCTGTTGTGGCCATTGGTGGAATCACCTACGAAGATATACCGGAAATCATGCAGACAGGAGTCTCGGGTATTGCATTAAGCGGTACCATTTTGCGTGCCGACAATCCGGTAGAGGAAACACGCCGTATTTTGGGACTTCTCCCTGAATGATGAAGGGACAGCGTTTTCTCTTTATGTGTATGTACAGTAAAATCATTACAGAAAAATTTAAATCAAGATAAAATGGAAAAACTGATTATTGCAGGAAAAGAATTTAACTCCCGCTTGTTCTTGGGAACTGGAAAATTCAACTCCAATCAATTGATGGAAGAAGCTATTCTGGCTTCAGGTACAGAAATGGTAACTGTAGCTATGAAACGTATCGAATTGGAAGATAAAGAGGACGATATGCTTCGTCATATTGTTCACCCACATATCCAACTGTTGCCTAATACTTCTGGCGTACGTACAGCCGAAGAAGCTGTATTTGCTGCACAGATGGCTCGCGAGGCCTTCGGAACCAACTGGCTGAAACTGGAAATCCATCCAGACCCACGTTATTTGTTGCCCGATTCTACAGAAACCTTGCGTGCTACAGAAGAACTGGTCAAATTAGGCTTTGTGGTACTCCCCTACTGCCAGGCTGACCCTACATTGTGCAAACGTCTGGAAGAAGCCGGTGCGGCCACTGTGATGCCGCTTGCTGCTCCAATCGGTAGCAACAAGGGATTGCAGACACGCGATTTTCTGCGCATTATCATCGAACAGAGTAATGTCCCTGTTGTAGTTGATGCCGGTATCGGTGCGCCAAGCCATGCAGCCGAAGCAATGGAAATGGGTGCAGCGGCTTGCCTGGTGAATACAGCTATTGCTGTGGCCGGAAATCCGGTTGAAATGGCTAAGGCATTCAGTGAAGCGGTAATAGCCGGTCGTCGTGCCTACGAAGCCGGATTGGGTATCCAAAGTATTGACTTCACCGCATCAGCGTCATCTCCTCTGACTGCGTTCTTAAACGAAAAATAATCTATTTAGCAAACCACAATTTATGGAAAAAGATAAAAAAGCATATGCTCATGCAGAGAAAGCCTACATGCAGGGAACAATGTACCCTTTCGTACGTGTAGGTATGCAGAAGGTCAACCTGACTCCTACTGTCACTATCGAAAACGGAGAAAAGGTGATTACTCCGAATGCACCTGTGTATATTTACGATACTAGCGGTCCGTTCAGCGATCCGTCGATAAAGATTGATCTGAAGAAAGGTTTGCCGCGAATGAGAGAGGAATGGATTACTTCCCGCGGTGATGTGGAACAACTTCCTTCCATCACATCCGAATATGGCAAGAAACGTCGTGACGATAAATCGTTGGATCATTTGCGTTTCGAACATATCGCTTTGCCTTATCGGGCAAAAGAAGGCAAATGCTGTACACAGATGTATTATGCCAAACAGGGTATTGTAACTCCGGAAATGGAGTATGTAGCCATTCGCGAAAACATGAATTGCCGCGAACTGGGAATCGAAACTTACATTACACCGGAGTTTGTACGCGATGAGATTGCTGCCGGCCGTGCCGTGCTTCCTGCCAACATCAACCATCCGGAAAGCGAACCGATGATTATCGGACGTGCTTTCCTTGTAAAAATCAATACCAATATCGGTAATTCGGCAACCACCTCAAGCATCGACGAAGAAGTGGATAAAGCGGTATGGAGCTGCAAATGGGGCGGTGATACGCTGATGGATCTTTCTACAGGAGATAACATTCACGAAACACGCGAATGGATTGTACGCAACTGCCCGGTGCCGGTAGGTACAGTACCTATTTATCAGGCACTCGAAAAGGTAAACGGACGTGTAGAAGACCTGACTTGGGAGATTTATCGTGATACGCTGATTGAGCAGTGTGAGCAGGGTGTAGACTACTTCACCATTCATGCAGGTATCCGTCTGCACAATGTACACTTGGCCGACAAACGTCTTTGCGGTATTGTGAGTCGTGGGGGCTCTATCATGAGCAAGTGGTGTCTTGTACATAATCAGGAATCTTTCCTTTACGAACATTTTGATGATATTTGCGACATCCTGGCCCGTTACGACGTAGCTGTATCACTGGGCGACGGGTTGCGTCCCGGTTCTATTGCCGACGCCAACGACGAAGCACAGTTCGCCGAACTGGATACCATGGGCGAACTGGTGGTACGTGCATGGGAAAAGAATGTACAGGCATTCATCGAAGGTCCGGGTCATGTACCTTTGCATAAAATCCAGGAAAACATGCAGCGCCAGATTGAGAAATGCCACAACGCACCTTTCTATACTCTGGGCCCTCTGGTTACGGACATTGCTCCGGGATACGACCATATCACTTCGGCCATTGGAGCTGCACAAATCGGATGGCTGGGAACTGCCATGCTTTGCTACGTGACTCCGAAAGAACATCTCGGACTTCCGAACCGTGAAGATGTACGCACAGGAGTCATCACATACAAGATTGCAGCTCATGCGGCCGATCTTGCCAAAGGACATCCGGGGGCACAGGTCAGAGACAATGCCTTGTCGAAAGCGCGTTACGAATTCCGCTGGAGAGACCAGTTCCATCTATCACTCGACCCGGACCGCGCTTTGGAATATTTCAACGAAGGCCGTCATACCGATGGAGAATATTGTACCATGTGTGGACCGAACTTCTGCGCCATGAAACTTTCACGCGATTTAAAGGAAGTAAACCGGTAATAAACTACACGACATTGACTGTAAACTAAAATTACATTATGTTTTCAGAAGAATTAGAAAAAATAAGTTGGGATGACACTACCCATGCCATCTATTCGAAAACGGAAGCCGACGTACGTCGTGCTTTAACAAAAGAGCGCTGTGATATTGACGACTTCATGGCGCTGATATCACCTGCGGCAGAACCGTATCTGGAGATTATGGCACAACTCAGCCGCAAATATACCGAAGAGCGTTTTGGTAAGACCATGTCGCTCTTTATCCCTTTGTATTTGACAAACTCATGCACCAATTCGTGTGTATATTGTGGTTTTCACATCAGTAACCCGATGGCTCGTACCATTCTTACACCCGAAGAGATAGAGAATGAATATCGTGCCATCAAGAAACTGGGCCCTTTTGAGAATCTGTTGCTGGTGACTGGAGAGAATCCTGCAAAAGCAGGTGTTCCTTATCTGGCTCGTGCGCTTGATCTGGCGAAGCCTTATTTCTCAAACCTCAAGATAGAGGTGATGCCGCTTAAGGCAGAAGAATATGCCGAATTGGTTAATCATGGGCTGAATGGAGTCATTTGTTTCCAGGAAACATACAATCGCGACCGCTATCGTATTTATCATCCGCGTGGTATGAAATCAAAATTTGAATGGCGTGTAGATGGATTCGACCGTATGGGACAGGCTGGTGTACACTCTATAGGTATGGGAGTATTGATTGGTCTGGAAGACTGGCGTACTGATGTTACAATGATGGCTCGTCACTTGCGTTACCTGCAGAAGCATTACTGGAAGACCAAATACAGTGTAAACTTCCCTCGTATGCGTCCGGCAGAAAACGAAGGCTTCCAGCCCAATGTCATCATGAGCGACCGCGAACTGGCACAGGTGACTTTTGCAATGCGTATCTTCGACCACGATGTGGATATCTCCTACTCTACCCGCGAACCGGCGAACATCCGTGACAATATGGCGACATTGGGGGTAACTACAATGAGTGCAGAGAGCAAGACCGAACCCGGAGGTTATTATACTTATCCGCAGGCATTGGAACAATTCCACATTAGTGACGACCGTACTGCTGTAGAAGTAGAAAGTGCCTTGCGTAAGTTAGGACGTGAACCGGTATGGAAGGATTGGGATGCTTCCTTCGACCGTTTCTAACTGTTTGAAATTTACAGTTTATCAGAAGCGGGGATTGTCTGCCAATACAGAATCTCCGCTTCTAATCTGTTCTCTATGCAGTCAGAAAGACTGTTTATGTAATACTAATACCAGTATAAAGATTGATTATGGAACGATATAATCGTCAGATGATTCTCCCTGAGATAGGAGAAGAAGGACAAGAAAAATTAAGACAGGCCCGTGTCTTAATTGTAGGTGTCGGAGGACTGGGAAGCCCTGTCGCGCTTTACCTGGCTGGAGCAGGAGTAGGCACACTGGGCGTGATAGACGACGATGTAGTAAGCGTAAGTAATCTTCAGCGTCAGGTGCTCTATACGGAGCATGAAGTCGGTATGTCCAAGGCACTACAAGCATGTACACGCTTGAAAGCACTGAACAGCAATATTCAGGTAAAAGCCTATGCGGAACGTCTTACTTCACACAATGCACTTCAAATTTTCTCCGATTACGACATCATTGTAGACGGATGCGATAATTTTGCAACCCGTTATCTGATTAATGATACGTGTGTACAGTTGGGAAAAATCTATGTATATGGTGCCATCCGTGCTTTCGACGGGCAAGTATCTGTATTCAATTATCAGGGAGGAAAGACCTATCGCGACCTTTTCCCCGATGAACAAGAGATGCTTTCCATGCCTGCCCCTCCCAAAGGAGTCTTAGGAGTTACTCCCGGACTGGTAGGATGCGCCGAAGCCAATGAAGTCGTAAAGATTATTTGCGGTTATGGTGAAGTTCTGAGCGGAAAGCTATGGCAAATCGACCTGAAGACACTTGAAAGCTATCTAATTTTGTTGTAAAGATTGGGATTATTGCTACCTTTGCGCCACAATTTAGATTTCCAATGAAATTAATATTAATAACAACGCCTACATACTTCGTAGAAGAAGACAAAATTATTACCTCTCTCTTTGAAGAAGGACTGGATATTCTTCATTTGCGTAAACCTGATACAGCCCCGGTTTATGCAGAACGATTGTTGACACTGATTCCTGAAAAATACAGAAAAAGAATCGTTGTGCACGGTCATTTCTACCTAAAGGATGAATATGGGTTGAAAGGAATTCATTTAAATCATCGTAATCCTACCCCTCCTCTTAATTATACAGGGCATATCAGTACTTCCTGTCATTCTATTCAGGAGGTAGAGGAACGGAAGAAAGATTTTAATTACGTATTTCTCAGTCCTATATTCGATAGTATTTCCAAAGAAGGTTATAAATCGAATTATACACCAGAAGAGATCAGAAAGGCGGTCAAGGCCGATATTATTGATCAACGGGTAATAGCTTTGGGAGGTATAAATGAAGACAATATCCTGCAAATAAAAGATTTTGGATTTGGAGGAGTTGCTGTACTTGGTGATATCTGGAATAAGTTTAATCCCAATGTCGACTTTAATTATCAGGAGTTGATTACGCATTTTAGAAAACTAAAACGATTGGCTGATTAATTATACATGAAGGAATCGTTTAAAGTTTTCTAATTAACATTTGTATGACTTAAAGAAATGGCGTAACTTTGCAGAAAAATTAAGGAAATTATATCTATTATAATATACAATGAGCGAAACATCACCTTTTAAAGTATTTTCGGGTACAAACTCGAGATACCTCGCAGAGAAAATTTGTAATAGTTTAGGCTGCCCGCTAGGTAACATGAACATTACTCATTTTGCAGACGGCGAATTTGCCGTATCGTACGAAGAATCAATTCGTGGTCAACATGTATTCTTGGTTCAGTCTACGTTCCCTAATTCAGACAACCTGATGGAATTGTTGCTGATGATTGACGCTGCCAAGCGTGCATCTGCAAAAAGTATCATCGCTGTAATTCCTTATTTCGGATGGGCTCGTCAGGACCGTAAAGACAAACCACGTGTCTCAATTGGTGCTAAATTGGTTGCTAACTTGCTGAGCGTAGCAGGTATCGACCGTCTGATTACTATGGACTTGCATGCAGATCAGATTCAGGGATTCTTTGATATTCCTGTAGACCACTTGTACGGATCTACCATTTTTGCTCCATATATTCAGTCACTGAATTTGGAGAACCTGGTAATTGCAACTCCAGACGTAGGTGGTTCTAAGCGTGCCAGCACTTATGCCAAGTATTTGGATGTACCTTTGGTATTGTGCCACAAAACTCGTGAAAAAGCAAACGTTGTAGCTTCTATGCAGATTATCGGAGATGTAAAAGATAAGAATGTAATCTTGATCGACGATATGGTAGATACTGCAGGTACTATTACAAAAGCTGCCGACATCATGAAAGAAGCTGGTGCAACATCTGTACGTGCAATTGCTACTCACTGTGTGATGTCAGGTCCTGCTTCAGAACGTGTGCAGAACTCACAGTTGGAAGAAATGGTATTTACAGACAGTATTCCTTATTCAAACCGTTGCGCAAAAGTTAAACAGCTTTCTATCGCAGATATGTTTGCTGAAACTATCCGCCGCGTGATGACTAACGAATCTATCAGCTCACAGTACTTACTGTAATAGCTTATCACTAATATAGGGATTTGTCGGAGTCTTATGGCTTCGACAAATCCTTTTTTCTTTTTATACGAATATGAAAATACTCTGGCTTGACTTGAACAGCTCTTACGCACACTCCTCTCTTGCGCTTCCTGCAATCCATGCACAGGTTGCGAATAACACTGCATGGGAATGGGATATTGTTTCGGCTACTATTAATGAAAATCCTGGTATGATAGCAGGAGAAATTTATCGCCGGCATCCCGATATTGTAGCTGCTACTTGTTGGCTGTTCAATCACGAAATGCTTTTACACATTCTTTCAAGGGTCAAAGCGCTGATACCGGAATGTTGCATTGCATTGGGAGGCCCGGAGTTTTTGGGGGATAATGAAGATTTTCTCCGCCGGAATTCTTTTGTAGATTGTGTATTCCGGGGTGAAGGTGAGGAAGTAGTACCGCAATGGCTGATGTGTTGGAACAGGCCGGAAGAATGGGCTTCTATTTCCGGTATATGTTACCTCGATTCTTTGCATGTATATAGAGACAATGGTTTGGCGAAGGTTTTGGCATTTGATACATTGGTTAATCCGGAACAAAGCCGTTTTTTCAATTGGGAGAAACCCTTTGTGCAGCTGGAAACTACACGAGGATGTTTTAATACGTGTGCATTCTGTGTCAGTGGAGGGGAAAAACCGGTCAGAAACCTGTCTGTAGAAGCAATTGGACGCCGTATTGAAGAAATTCATCGGCACGGAATAAAGAATATCCGAGTATTGGATCGTACTTTCAATTATAATATTCGTCATGCCAAAGCGCTGCTGAATTTGTTTCGTCAATATCCTGATATTCACTTTCATCTGGAAATTCACCCGGCACTTCTTACCGATGCTTTGAAGGAAGAATTGAAACAAATGCCTGATGGATTACTTCATCTGGAAGCAGGTATACAAAGTTTACGTCAGGAGGTGTTGACAACAAGCCGCCGTGCCGGTAAATTGGAAGATGCTTTAGAAGGATTAAAATTTTTATGTTCGTTGCCTCAGATGGAAACGCATGCCGATTTGATAGCCGGCCTTCCGCTTTATCGCCTGGACGAAATATTTGAAGATGTACGTACACTTGCCGAATATGGAGCTGGAGAAATACAACTTGAATCATTGAAACTGTTGCCGGGAACAGAAATGCGGGCAAGAGCAGCAGAATTGGGTATTTGTTACTCTCCTCTTCCACCGTATGAGGTATTACAAACTAATGAAATCAGTGCGGATGAACTTCAGACTGCACGTTTGCTTTCCAGATTGCTGGACAGATTTTATAATGCGAAAGTCTGGCAACCGGTTACACGTAAGTTAATTGTGGAGCAATCTGATTTCCTTCACCGTTTTCTAGCATATCTAACTGCTATTGGTGTTATAGACCAACCTCTTGGACTGGAGAGACGTGGAGTGATTCTATATGAATTCTGTAAAGCTGAGTATCCTCAATACGAAACTGCTGTCAGTCTTGCCTGGATAGAAGGTGGTATGTCATTGAAAAAACAGCCGGCATCACGAGTTCGTACCAAACATGTGTATCCTGTTTCCGACTGGAAAACTGTGTACGGAGAATATCGGGAAGGAATGCGTTTGTGCCTATTGCCTGCTACAGAAGATACCCCTGTTTCATATTGGTTTGGATTCGATACAGAAACTCAGCAAACCAAACCTCTTTTTAAGGCTTTTTCCTATCAGATAAAGGATTAAATGAAAAAAGAATCCCGATATCAATCTGTGCACTTCATGTGCATAAATTCAATATTGGGATTCTTTTTTATATAGACTTGCATACTATCACATGCGTATCTGAAGTAAATTCCATTTCAGAAACATTGAAAGGAGTCATCCAATAAGCCTTTTTAGGACTCTCCTTTCCTTCCGATTGGACGAGGGATGCAATACGTTCTTTAAAATGAGAAAAGCTCTCATCCGGAAGAATTTTGGGCAATTCCAAAGGAGATAGTATTATAAGATCTCCCAGCCATTCGGTATAACGTATTTCCTCAGAAAAGGAATACATTTTTAATACATATCCTTGTTCGTCCAACTCCACGACCTGCTGTGAAGAAATTTTTCCGCTTTCCGTATCATATACCCGGTGTGTAGCTATCTTTCTCATTCTTATTCTACACTCTCCATTTTCTGGAGTTTCATTGGTTTCATTTTTTCAGATGCTTTTTGCTTTACTTCTTTATTGCTTTCTTGCATTTCAATTGATTTCGTAGCAATCTTTTCAACTTCCTTTGGCTTTTTGTCAGTGCTTTCTTTGCCTGTATCATGATAGCGCATCAGTCGAATTTGATTCAACAATACACTTCCTTTCGAATTTTGTCCGGCAGTGTAATAAATAAAACCACTAATGTTTTTTATGTTATAAGCTGAATCCGGTTGCAAATACAAGCGTTGTGTTCCCGAACCCGATACTGTTTGGGTCAATCCCTGCACGCTATCGTTATCGAAGTAAAAGTTGAGAGCCATGACTGCCTTGGCATCGGCTATCTGAGGCATGAAGTGGAAATCGGCCATCAATGCAATTGCATCTTTCGGTTTGAAAGTTGTATCAGCCTTCAAGTCGAATGTCACCTTGTTAGTAAGCGGTGAAGCGGACAGCCAATATAAAGAACGATCCTGCCAGATGTCTACAGTATCTCCCGACAGGAAAACAGCAGTCTGTGTTCCTTGCCGATTACCCTGTGCTTTCAGTTGTAGCTCTGAAGCTTCAAAGCGCTGTTGCAAATTCTGGTAAATAGTTGCTAATTCTTTGCTATTTCGAGTATACCATACCATGGAAGAGTCGAATTCTGCCTCTGTGACATGATGTTTCTCAAAGACATATTTCAAATATGCCCCCTTTTTATAGTGATCGGAATAAGGCAAATCATTAGCAACCGTAGATGCCAAATGGTAATCATATAACAGATTTTCCATTGCATCCGGCTGAATGATGTCTTTAGGAACTTTTTTCCCGCAGCTGATCATTCCTGTCAACAGGGCCAGCATAGCAATCTGACTGATACGTTTATTCATTCTCTTTGTCTTCGTTAGCGTTTATACCTTTGCTCAAGTAGTTGCTGTAAAAGATCAGCATTGCAATCATACCACAGCTGATAGCAGCATCAGCAAAATTGAAGATAGGACTGAAGAAGATAAAGCGGTCTCCTCCTACCAACGGCATCCAATCGGGCCAGAATGTATCAATAATTGGGAAATAGAACATATCTACCACTTTCCCATGTAACCAGTCTGCATATCCCTCTCCTAAAGGTACCCAGGTAGCAATTTCGGAAGGTGTACTGGCACTGAATATTTCTCCATAAAATACACAGTCGATGATATTGCCCAATGCACCGGCAAGAATCAGTGACAGACAGACAATAAATCCTGTTTTTACATAACGATGAACTTTGATTATTTTATGAAGATACCAGGTAATAGCTATTACGGCAACAATGCGGAATAAAGTAAGAAATAGTTTAGATATGACTTCAAGTCCAAAAGCCATTCCGCTGTTTTCTACAAATTTTATTTGAAACCAATCTGCAATGTGTATGTCTTCGTACAGATACATATTGGTTTTTACTGCAATTTTGATAATCTGGTCAATGACCAATACCGCTATTACGATTAGGGTTGCCAGACGTCCTTGTGTCAAAAATTTCCTCATACATTCTTTTTAAATTGACAATTGACAATTGATAATTAAACAATCCACAATCAAGCCATACCTCTTGTCTGCATGGAAATTGCCAACTGTCTATTATCAATTGTCAATTTAAAAATATTATCTCTTTCCTTGCTGCTTTGCTTCAATGCTTAATGTAGCATGTGGTACAGCACGAAGTCTTTCAGCAGGAATCAATTTACCGGTTTCACGGCAAATTCCATAAGTTTTGTTTTCAATTCTCACCAGTGCGGCACGCAAATTCTGAATAAATTTAAGTTGTCGTGCAGCCAGACGAGTCGTTTCTTCTTTCGACAATGTATTTGCACCTTCTTCCAATACTTTATAGGTAGGTGATGTGTCATCAGTGTCATTGCCGTCTGTGTTCATTATACTCCCTTTCAGTTTCTCGTAGTCGCGTTCAGCCAATTGAAGCTTTTCCATAATAATGGCACGGAACTCCTCAAGTTCTGCGTCAGAGTATCTCGTTTTTTCAGCCATAGTAATTAGGTTTTAAAATTAATAATAGTATTCACTCAGTCCGAAGACTGAGTGAATAGGTTCATATCACAACTTTGTCACTTTTACAAATAATGAGAAGTCATCGAAGTTCAGTTCTGTTCCTTCTGCAACTTCATCTGCCAGTTCCAGTGAATTTGCTAAAACTTGGTTGCAAATATAATTATTATATTCATTTACCGCATCGTCTGTTTTTGAATTTTTAGATAAAGTGATATTTATCTTATCTGTTATTTCAAAACCGTTGCTCTTGCGGATATTCTGAATACGGTTAACCAGTTCACGGGCAATACCTTCGCGGCGCAATTCATCGGTAACAGTTACTTCCAAAGCTACAGTAAGTGTGCCTTCGTTGGCAACCAGCCAGCCCGGAATATCTTCACTGAAGATTTCTACATCAGCTGCTTCTACGGTAGCTTCTCCACCTTCGAGTGCGAATGTATACTGACCGTTCTTTTCCAATTCAGCAATAGCTTCCTGTGACATTCCTGCAACAGCAGCAGCTACGGCTTTCATCTGTTTGCCAAACTTCGGACCCAGCTTCTTGAAGTCACATTTCACTTTCTTCACCAACATGCCCGATGCTCCTTCTTCGAAGCGGATTTCTTTCACATTGACTTCACTCATGATCAGATCTTTTACAGCTTCGATATGAAGTTTCTGTGCTTCATCGATAACCGGAATCATAATACACTGCAGTGGCTGACGAACTTTGATATTTACTTTACGGCGTAAAGCCAATACCATAGAAGTTACATCTTGAGCCATTTGCATACGTGCTTCCAATTCCTTATTAATAAGTGATTCGTCGGCTACCGGGAAGTTGGCAAGGTGTACAGATACCACATTGTCGCGTCCTGTTGCAGCAATCAGATCCATATAAAGACGGTCTGCATAGAACGGAGCAATAGGAGCCATCAGTTTGGCTACTGTTTCGAGGCAGGTATACAATGTCTGGTAAGCAGACAATTTATCTGTTGACATGCTGCTTCCCCAGAAACGTTTACGGTTCAGACGTACGTACCAGTTACTCAAGTTATCATTTACGAAGTCATTGATCAAACGGCCTGCTTTTGTCGGTTCATAATCATTGTAGCAAGCATCCACATCTTTAATCAATGAGTTTAGTAATGACAGAATCCAACGGTCGATTTCCGGACGTTCAGCCATCGGTACTTCCTCTTCTGCATAGCAGAATCCGTCTACATTGGCATACAATGCAAAGAATGAATATGTATTGTATAAGGTACCGAAGAATTTACGACGTACTTCGTCTACTCCTTCCTTGTCGAACTTCAAGTTATCCCAAGGTGAAGAGTTGGTTATCATATACCAACGAAGTGGGTCTGAACCGAATTTCTCGATAGTTTCGAATGGATCGACCGCATTACCCAAACGTTTCGACATCTTGTTACCGTTCTTGTCGAGTACCAATCCGTTAGAGATTACATTTTTATAAGCTACGCTGTCGAATACCATAGTAGCAATTGCATGCAGAGTAAAGAACCATCCACGAGTCTGGTCAACACCTTCCGCGATGAAATCGGCCGGATAATAAGAGCGGTTGTCTACGATTTCCTTGTTTTCGAACGGATAGTGCAGCTGCGCATAAGGCATAGCTCCTGAATCGAACCATACATCGATAAGGTCGGTTTCACGCTTCATCGGTTTACCAGAAGCAGATACCAATACGATATCGTCTACATACGGACGATGCAAGTCAATCTTTTCGTAATTTTCTTTATCGTATTGTCCCGGCACAAATCCCAGTTTCTTATATGGGTTTTCTGTCATGAAACCGGCTGCAACCGATTTTTCTATTTCATTGTACAATTCTTCTACAGAACCGATACAGATTTCTTCACCTTCTTCGCTACGCCAGATAGGAAGCGGAGTTCCCCAATAACGCGAACGGCTCAAGTTCCAGTCGTTCAGGTTTTCCAACCATTTACCGAAACGTCCTGTTCCTGTAGATTCCGGTTTCCAGTTGATTGTTTTGTTCAATTCAATCATGCGTTCCTTGGCAGCAGTAGAACGGATAAACCAACTGTCGAGCGGATAATACAATACAGGTTTATCTGTACGCCAGCAGTGTGGGTAGTTGTGTACATGCTTTTCGATCTTGAATGCCTGATTGTTCTGCTTCATCATCATGCAGATGTATACATCCAATGATTCTGCAGCCTGTGCAGCTTTTTCATCGTATTTACCATCTACAGTGAACTGAGGATCGTATGCATTCTTAACCCAACGTCCTTGGTATTCTTTATATTTTTCTACATCTACGCATTCTTTAACAAAAGCGTCATCCAGTTCTTCGATAAGATAGAATTTACCAGTCAAATCGACCATCGGACGGGTTTCTCCCTTCTTATTAATCATAAACAAAGAAGGAATGCCCGCTGCACGTGCTACATTGGCATCATCGGCACCAAAAGTCGGTGCAATGTGTACGATACCTGTACCGTCTTCAGTAGTTACATAATCACCCAGAATTACGCGGAATGCTTTGTCTGCAGCTTCCTTCCAGCTTCCGTCTTCAGTAGCTTCTACTGGTTTAACCCATGGAATCAGCTGTTCATACTGCATACCTTCCAAATCTGTACCTTTATATTCGCCTACCACTTTGAACGGAATCAGCTTATCGCCCGGTTTATAGTCTTCCAAAGCCAGTTCTTCTGCCTTTTTATTGAAGTGAGCGTACAACAATGGTTTGGCAAGAACGACAGTCATCTTTTCGCCGGTATATCCATTGTAAGTCTGTACAGCTACATAATCGATTTTCGGTCCTACACACAATGCAGTATTTGAAGGCAATGTCCAAGGAGTAGTGGTCCATGCGATGAAATAAGGAGTTCCCCATTCTGCCATTTCAGGTTTCGGGTTCTTCATTTTGAACTGACCTACTACAGTCAGATCTTTTACATCGCGGTAGCAACCCGGCTGATTCAACTCGTGTGAACTAAGTCCGGTACCTGCTGCCGGAGAATAAGGCTGGATAGTATATCCTTTATACAGCAGACCTTTGTTGTACAACTGTTTCAGCAACCACCACAAGGTTTCAATGTAACGGTTGTCGTAAGTAATATAAGGATTGTCAAGATCTACCCAATATCCCATTTTATGAGTAAGGTCTGTCCACTCTTTTGTAAATTTCATGACATCTGTACGGCAGTGTTTGTTGTAATCTGCCACAGAAATCGTCTTTCCAATATCCTCTTTGGTAATACCTAAAGCTTTTTCTACACCCAGTTCTACTGGCAATCCGTGAGTATCCCATCCTGCTTTACGTTTTACCTGAAAACCTTTCATGGTTTTAAAACGGCAGAATGTATCTTTAATGGTACGAGCCATTACGTGGTGAATACCCGGCATACCATTGGCAGAAGGAGGGCCTTCGTAGAAAACAAATGAAGGATGACCTTCACGTTCTGTCATACTTTTAGAGAATACGTCATTCTCATCCCATTTCTTCAGAACTTCTTTATTGACTTCTGATAAATTGAGCTGTGAATATTCTGTGAATTTCTTACTCATAGTTATGTTATTTTTATTAAGTTCTTTACATATAAGGGTACAACATCCTTAAATTTAGGCTGCAAATTTAAAAGAAAAATAGATATAAGGAAAACAAAACGAAGAGTATTACGTAAATAAGATTTAAAACAAGGTTACTTGTGCTCAAATTGTAGGCAAAAAGCAGATAAAATAGGAAAAAGCGTCTTGAAAGATTTTTTTTCGTTCAAAGTATTGCAGGTTTCAAAAATAGTCGTACCTTTGCAAGCGAAATCAAGAAAACAAGTACTGGTTCCTTGGATGAGTGGCTTAGTCAGCGGTCTGCAAAACCGTGTACGGCGGTTCGAATCCGCCAGGAACCTCAAAAGGTAAGTGTCTGTGACGCTTGCCTTTTTTTATTGCATGAAGGACATAATGGAATAGAAACAGAAGGTGATGATAAGCGTCGGAAGTTTTAATCATCGCCGTTGTCTGCACAGCCAACGGCGATGGCTGTATATTCGGCGACGTCAATTATCTATCCGACGTCGTCGGATAGAATAAGCGAATAGAATTATGGATTTATAGCTATCATATAGTTGAGCCATCATTCAGCAGTTGAAACCTGCCTGGTGATGGCTCAATTATTTTTTCAGATAAGATTCCGTGACTTAGATTTATCCAATAATATGCGGAATAAACTCCGAAAGGTTATCGGTAATTTCCGTACTGTTTTCCCGAATACCCAATCCGGCGGGCTCCCCTCCTATTACCCACGAGCCTAATACAGGGAAACGACCTCCATACATGGTAGGTTTTACATACTCTTGGTAAACATATGCCCCGTTGTTATATTCCCCTTCTGTTTCTTTGATGATGGCTTGCTCATTCCATTCGCGGATATCAACAATACTTACATTATGTCCTTCCCGGGAATATACAGGCTTCTTACAGAATACTCCACTCTGCGGACGAGATAAGTAACATGGCAATACATAGGGAGAATCCGGAAACAATTCAAACAATACACTCAGGATGGCTTTGTTCGACATAATCAGTTTCCATATAGGTTCTATCCATGCTGTTTCTGCCAAACACCCATCCGGGCTCTCATCTACCATCCACTCCCACGGATAAAGTTTGAAACATTGTTTTATCATCTCTCCGCTTGGGTCGTAGAAACGTCCTTCTTGCAAATCCATGTCATTAATATCCAGAACGCGGGTAGAGAAACCTGCTTCCATGGCAGTGCTTGCCAGATATTGCAGCGTTCCGGTATCTTCATGCTCATCCAATACGCCTGCGAAGTGAATATCGCTGCCCGCGGGAAAAATATCTTTCCACGATTGAACAAGACCTTCATGGATGCCATTATACTGATCGTTCTCGGGGAACATATCCTCTTTCCACTGCCATTGTATTACAGAAGCTTCGAGCAGGGAAGTCGGTGTATCAGCATTAAATTCCAAGATTTTAGGAATGCCGTTCTCATCCAACAGGAAATCAAAGCGTCCGTATAAACTCAGTTCATCTCTGTCCCAGGATTCTTTGATACGTGCACACACCTGAGGAGGTATCCGAAGGATACGTTCCATAAACTCCGGCTTTTCCTCAATAATATATTGTGCCGCTTCACAATACATCTGATAAGCTTCTGCTGTTGCTTTTTCTATTGCTTCTATTTCATTCGGATTAAATCGGTAATATGCTTCTTCCCTCCAATAGTTTCCGTGAAAATCAAATCCCAAGGCCTCTATTTTATTCTTATAATCAGAACGGGGTATTGCGTTTAGTCTTTCCATATCATTCTTTATTTATCATCCATATACACCGAAAGAACGATGTTTACTTCCAAACACTTTACCACTCGATTTCGAAGAGGGTTTTATATTTACTTTTGAAGGAGGATTGACGCGGGCTCCATTGGCATCTGTCCACGAATTTGAGTTTGGATAATAATAATGTGTAGTAGTCAAGCCATTGAAAGGTGAAGGCATCAGTGCCCAACGCATCAACATGGCATTGTAAATCCAGCTATTCCCCTGACTGTCTTTATATTCTTCCTGATCTTTAGGATTCTCTGGTAGCTCTGTTTTTTGAGTGCATCCGGCAAGAGCCATCAGACACATAGCAGCCATCAGAAATTGTCGTTTGTTCATATTTTTGGTACTTAAGTTCAGGATGCAAATATATGGGAATCTTTAGAAGTATACTATTTTCGATAGGAAAACTTTGTCAGTACACAAAAAAACTCTTACTTTGTAGACCAAAATCTCTAATGAAGTAAACATGAAAGGTATTGTTTTAGCCGGTGGCTCAGGAACACGACTTTATCCTATTACCAAAGGGGTATCCAAACAGCTTTTACCAATCTTTGATAAGCCAATGATTTATTATCCCATTTCGGTACTGATGCTTGCCGGTATACGTGAGATATTAATCATTTCTACTCCAAATGATTTGCCTAATTTCGAACGCCTGCTGGGAGATGGAAGCGATTTCGGGGTAAAATTTGAATACGCAGAACAACCTTCACCAGACGGATTGGCACAGGCTTTTCTCATTGGTGAGAAGTTTATAGGAACCGATTCTGTGTGTTTAGTCTTGGGCGACAATATTTTTCAAGGGAACGGGTTTACTGAAATGCTGAAAGAGGCCGTTCGTACTGCAGAAAAAGAAGATAAGGCTACTGTCTTTGGTTATTGGGTGAGCGATCCGGAACGATATGGTGTTGCCGATTTTGATGATGAAGGAAATTGTCTTTCCATTGAAGAAAAACCAGCTTGTCCAAAATCGAACTATGCAGTAACCGGTCTGTATTTTTATCCTAATAAGGTAATTGAGGTAGCAAAAGGTATTAAGCCTTCAGCACGTGGAGAATTGGAAATAACGACTGTAAACCAAATTTTTCTCGCTGAAGGAAAACTGAAAGTGCAGACATTGGGAAGAGGGTTTGCCTGGCTGGATACAGGTACGCACGATTCATTGGCCGAAGCTGCTACTTATATTGAAGTGATTGAAAAGCGGCAGGGCTTGAAAATTGCTTGTCTGGAAGATATTGCTTTTCGTCAGGGATGGATTTCTGCAGATAAAGTACGCGAATTGGCATTGCCTATGCAAAAGAATCCATATGGACAATATTTATTGAAACTCATAGAAGAAGTAAAATAAGCCGATAGAGGACATTGATTATAATGGAAATTATAAAAACTGAAATAAAAGACGTATTGATTATAAAGCCGAGAATATTCGAAGATGCTCGCGGGTATTTTTTTGAATCCTTCTCGGAACGAGATTTTAATACTCAAGTACGGAATATACATTTTGTACAAGATAATGAGAGCAAATCAAGCTATGGAGTATTGAGAGGATTACATTTTCAGAAACCACCTTTTGCACAAAGCAAACTGGTACGTGTCATAAAGGGAGCAGTACTGGATGTGGCTGTAGATATTCGTAAAGGCTCTCCTACTTTTGGAAAACATGTAGCCGTAGTATTAAGCGAAGATAATCATCTTCAGTTTTTTATACCAAGGGGATTTGCCCACGGATTCAGTGTACTGACTGATGAAGTTATTTTCCAATACAAATGCGACAATTTTTATGCACCACAAAGTGAAGGAGCCATTGCATGGAATGATCCGGCTTTAGGAATAGACTGGCGCATACCTTCCGACAAAGTTATCTTGTCTGAAAAAGATAAGCATCATCCGTTTTTAGAAGATGCCGAATGGCTGTTTGATTATAATGAAGATTTATACAAATGATTGAGAAACATATTGTATTAGAAGATATAGACCCTGTTATTTTTTACGGTATCAACAATACCAATATACAAATGATAAAGGCCTTGTTCCCTAAACTGAGAGTGGTAGCACGAGGCAATGTCATTAAAGTAATGGGTGATGAAGAAGAAATGTGTGCATTCGAAGAGGCAATTCTTGCACTGGAAAAATATTGTGTGCAATACAATTCGCTGAACGAAGAAGTTATACTGGATATCGTTAAGGGTAAAAAGCCACAGACAGAAACAAACAACGATGTAATTGTATATAGTGTGACCGGAAAGCCCATTACTTCCCGCAGCGCCAATCAGCAAAAGCTTGTAAAAGAGTTCGACAAGAACGATATGATTTTTGCAATTGGTCCGGCAGGTTCCGGTAAAACTTATACGGCCATTGCACTGGCTGTGCGTGCCTTAAAGAATAAGGAAATAAAGAAAATCATTCTTAGCCGTCCGGCTGTAGAAGCAGGAGAAAAGTTAGGTTTTCTTCCCGGTGATATGAAAGACAAAATCGACCCCTATCTGCAACCTCTGTACGATGCATTGCAAGACATGATTCCAGCAGCAAAACTGAAAGAATATATGGAATTGAATATCATTCAGATAGCCCCTCTTGCATTTATGCGTGGACGTACACTCAACGATGCGGTAGTCATTCTGGATGAAGCACAAAACACGACCACTCAACAGATTAAAATGTTTCTTACCCGTATGGGTATGAATACCAAGATGATTGT
>UQPQ01000002.1 GCA_900542985.1 uncultured Bacteroides sp. | reverse complement strand
ACGACTCATAAATCTACCCTTAATCGTGTATTGGATGATAGTTGCGGATTTTAGGATAATATAAAAGAGGTTTTATAGATGCAGTTCATAATCGCATACATCCAGCCATTGGTCAAATTTTCTACCTACTTCGTGAAAATGTGAAACCAGTTGGAAACCTAATTGCTCATGCAAGTGCATACTGGCTTCATTAGGATAAGTAATACAAGCTATAAGCGTATGTAGGTTTCGTTCCCGGCAAGAGTTTATCAGATGTAGCATCATTTTTTTTCCTATTCCTTTACCAGTATATTCCGGTTTAATATATATCGTAGTTTCTGCAGTACATTGGTAAGCTTCTTTTTCTTTCCATTGGTGAGCATAACAATATCCGGCTATTTCTCCTTTCTCTTCGTATATCCAATACGGATAATTACGACTGATAGATAGAATACGCCTTTTCATTTCTTCTGTAGAAACCGGTTCCGTTTCAAATGTAATAGTAGTTTGTGCGATGTAATGATTATAAATTGCTGCAATAGCTTCAGCATCTTCTGTCTGTACTTTTCGTATCATATTGTGTTGTTTCTTTTATTTAATCGTCAAAATATTCATTCCACATATGTGCTGCCAATTGTAAATGGGAAAACTCATGCAGAAGGGTTGGACTGAACTTGTCTTTGTTCGCCTCAATTTCTTCAAAGGAAAAGAATCTGCCTTCCGAAGAATGTATCTTGGTCTCGTTGTCAATCGGAAGAATATAAAGATGAATATATTGTTCACACGAACAGTTTAAACTGGATTTATAATGTAAAATAGCCCGAGGAGTTTCTTTTATGTTCCAATATTTCTTTGCTATCTTACGGGCATATTTGTCGTTTCGGTTAGTTGATCCTTCGAAATTATTTTCTACCGGTAAATCCCAGAGAACTGTAGAAGTAGAAGAACAGCAACCCGTATATTTTCGCTTGGTCAGGTAAATTTTATTGTGACAGAGAGGAGCAATTCGTATAATTGTATAACGGAAATTGTCCTGTAATGCAATACATATCCCTACGATATTAATAATCAGGCAAATGATATAAATGGATACCGGTATGATATTGACAAGGAAGAAATAGGTTTCATCCGATAAAGATTTGTTATAATAAACAGTAATGCCTAAAATCAGCAGATGGAGGCTGGATAGAATGACAATTGTTTTGGCTTCAAGCAGGTAGGAAAAACAACCTTTCAATTTCAGCCACCGTTGGAAACTTTTGTAAATTTCAGGAGCCGTAATGTGGATAAAGGCGAAAATAAGTAAAATAAATTCAAGCGTAGGAGTAATTCCTCCTTTGGGAAGAAGTTGATAATCGGTAAATTGGCGTACTATATAGCACGTACCTATGCCGATGGTTCCGAGCAAAAGAAAGAAGTTCAATTCTTTCAGTCGGATGATGTAATAGAACAAGACGATGAGGCTTAGCAATAACCCTCCTCCTAATACAGCAACAGAAGGCAGAAAATGAAGTGCAATCAGTGTTGCAATGAGAGGTAATAATCCGAGCGATACAATTTGATCCTTATATTTCAACAATAGCTTCATCTTATAGGGGTTTTATTTTTTCAACAACGGAAAAACCCAATTTGTTCAATGGTTGGGCAGATGCTTTTCGGCATGATAAGAAGACCGTACCAATGGTCCGCTTTCCACCGTTGTAAATCCCTTTTTTTCTCCAATAATTTTATAGTGTGTAAATTGTTCCGGTGTAATGTATGCTGCTACCGGAAAGTGTTTGCGGGTAGGTTGAAGATACTGTCCGATGGTCAGTATACTACATCCATGCTGCAGTAAATCATCCATTGTCTGTTCCACTTCTTCGGGTGTCTCTCCCAATCCCACCATAATACCCGATTTGGCCGTGATACCACTATCCGCTATCTGTCGGATCACAGACAGACTTCTGTCGTAAGTAGCTGCGCTACGTACCAGTGGAGTAATTCGTCTGACAGTTTCCATATTGTGTGAAATGATGTCCGGATGAGTATCAGTAACTATCTGGATAAGTTCTCCTCTTCCTTGGAAATCAGGAATCAGTGTTTCCAGTGTTGTTTGAGGGTTTAACTCACGGATTGCCCGTATAGTAGTAGCCCAGTGTGAAGCACCCAGATCTTCCAGATCGTCCCGGTCTACAGAAGTGATTACTGCATGATTGAGTTTCATCAAGCGGATGGATTCGGCGACTCGCATAGGCTCTTCTGCGTCGAGTGGAAGCGGCTTTCCGCTTTGAGTATTGCAGAATTTGCATGCACGGGTACATATTGCTCCTCCAATCATAAACGTGGCAGTTCCTTTTCCCCAGCATTCACCTAAATTGGGGCATCTCCCACTACTGCATATCGTATGTAGCCGATGTGTATCTACAATACGCTTTGTATCGGTGTATCGCTGATTGGTACCGATTTTTATTTTCAGCCATTCAGGTTTTTTTACGTGTTCCATAGGATTAAAAGTAAAATTCTTGGGCTTTCGGCTTGAAAAGTGAATGATGCTTTTCAGTGTCCGGAGGCCCAAGAACTTTTTATTAAAGGTTATTGATAAAGAAGTTTGCTACACGGTTCATCAGATGGTTGCGGGTATTTCCTCCGAATATGCCGTGATTACGGTTGGTATATACCTGCATATCAAATTGGATACCTGCCTGTACCAGTGCTTCACTATATTCGGCACAGTTCTGGTAGTGTACGTTGTCGTCGGCAGTACCATGAATCAGCAACAGTTTTCCTTGCATTTGCGGTGCTCTTAAGATAGCGGAACCGGCATTATATCCTTCTCCGTTTTCTTTCGGTGTACGCATAAAACGTTCGGTATATATGGTATCATAAAATCTCCAGTCGCTGGGGGCTGCAATGGCTACTCCCGCTTTAAAGGCTGCAGAACCTTCACTCATAGACATCAGTGTGGTGTAACCTCCAAAACTCCATCCCCAAATACCGATACGTTTACCGTCTACATAGGGGAGTGTACCCAGATAGCGGGCGGTTTCCACTTGGTCTTGTGCCTCTTTTACTCCTAAGTACAGATAAGTACATTTTTCGAAAGCCGCACCACGTCCGCCTGTTCCACGTCCGTCTACACATACCATGATGTATCCTTTGTCGCACATATATGCTTCAAACATACCTCCATCACCCATACTGCCGATGTTCCAGCGGTCGAGTACCTGCTGAGAGCCTGGTCCGCTGTACTGGTGCATGATGACCGGATATTTCTTGTTTGCATCAAAATTGTGTGGCTTCATAATCCATCCGTTCAGTTCCACACCGTCTGAAGTCTTGAAGCTAAAGAATTCCTTACTTGGCATATTCAGACTGCTGACTTTAGCTTTCAGTTCTGCATTGTCCAGCAAAGTAGTCAATTCTTTTCCTTTGTTGTCGTTGATGGTAATCAGAGTTGGAGTCTTTATACCTGAATACTTGTTGATGTAGTATTTCTGATTGGTACTGAAAATAGCCTCATTAGTTCCTGTACGTGAAGACAGTTTGGTCTTTTTCCCTTTTGCATCGATTTTATATACGGCACTACGGAGTGGGCTCTCTTCATTGCTGCTATAATAAAAGATATTGTTGTTTTGGTCCCATCCCAAGAACGATTTCACTTCAAACTGTCCTTTGGTAATCTGTTTTACCAGATTGCCGGCAATGGTATATAAATACAGATGATTGTAACCGTCTCTTTCACTCATCATTACGATATGTTCCGGATAGAAAGCGATGTCGGAATAAGCCTGTTCCTTGATATATTGTTCTGCCTCATCGCGGATGGCAAGCTTGCAAAGTGAACTGCGGGGATTAGCCATATAAAGGTCGAAACGGTTCTGATGGCGGTTCAGGGTCATGATAGCCAGTTTTTCCGGGTCGGAAGTAAACTTGATACGTGGAATGTATCCATCTGTATCGAGCGGAAGGTCCATCTGGCGGGTTACACGACTCTTGATATCGAATGTATGTACAGTTACTTTTGAGTTTACTTCCCCTGCTTTGGGATATTTATAACTGTATGCTCCCGGATAGCTTGCATATTCTTCGTTCGAAGGAAAAGCTCCTTTGTACAAAGGGAATGAAAACTGTGGAACCTGACTCTCGTCGAAGCGGATATAAGCAATCATACGACTGTCGGCACTGAAGTCGAAGGCACGATTGAATCCGAACTCCTCTTCGTATACCCAGTCGGGGATACCGTTCAGTACTTTGTTGTATTCTCCGTCTTTGGTTACTTGCGACTCACTGTTTCCAAACAGCAGTTTGACCAGAAAAATATTGTTGTTTCTCACAAAGGCAATCTGGTTTCCGTCGGGCGAGAATAGAGGAACCTGCTGTGCTCCTTTATCGGAAAGAGGAGTCACCTTGTTGTTTCTTACATCGAAAATATAATATACCGCAGTAAACGAGCGGCGGTAAAGTGGCTGGGTTTCTGTCTGTATCAGAATCCGTTTTTCGTCGGGCGAAAGAATATAGTCGTCAAACGATTTGAATGTACAGTTGCGTGCAGTAGTTACATCGAATACGGTATCTACTTCTTTTCCTGTTTTGAACGAATATTTCACGATTCGTTTTCCGTCACTGCTTATTTGGGTATAATGTTCGCCGTTCAGCATGGGTTTAATGCCATAGATATTTTTTGCACGGTAAGTACCCTGTGCTACATCTTTCAGCGTAACATGTTGCTGTGCCTGCGCTCCTGTCAGAATGCAAGCCAACAGATAAAAAAGTACAAAAAGTTTTTTCATTGTTACTCGTTTATGGTTTCAACGCAAAGTTAGATAATTTGTATAAATAACAGCAGGTAATCTTCCGTTAGATTCAAATAAATGTAGGCTGTTGGAAAAAATATACTTGTCCTTCACTTTTTATGGTTGCCTGAGAACGGTTATTTCTGTGAGTCGGGATGTACTTTGGCTACAATCCAGATACTTGCCTCATACAAAATCCAAATAGGGAAACTGACCAGTGTAAGTGTAAACACATCGGATGTAGGAGTAATGATGGCAGCGATAATGAGAATGACAATAATGGAATGCTTTCGGAAACGTCGCATGAAAGAAGCGGAGAGCACTCCCAATTTTCCCATTAACCAGCATATTACAGGAAGTTCGAACAGAATTCCCATCCACAGGCTCATCATTAGTAAAGTATCCATATAAGATTGTAGGGAAATCATGTTGGTTACTTCCGTACTGACTTGATAAGTACCCAAAAAGCGGAAAGTAAGGGGAAAAATAAGAAAGTAGTTCAGCGAAGCACCTGCCATGAACATGATATAGCCACCTCCTGCTACCCGAACCGAATACTTTCGTTCATGACTGTATAAGGCTGGGGAGATAAAGTGGAATAAGATGTATAATATGTAAGGAGAAGAAAGCAACAGTCCGGTGTAGAGAGAAGTTTTCATATGGATGATAAACTGCTCGGCCAGGCCGGTGTTAATTAAACTGACGGAAAATCCCGTAGAGTCCATTCCTGTGGCCCACCGGTTAATCATGTTCAGCAACCGGTAGGTAATAAAATGATCGTTTTTGGGAGCAAGGATAATGGAGAATACTTCATCTTTGAATAAAAAGGCAATGATGCTACATGCAATTGTGGCAATAATGATTTTTATCAACGATGCTCTCAGTTCGTCCAGATGCTCCCAAAAAGACATCCCTTCGGGCTGTATGCAGTTCTCTTCTTCTATTTTATTTGGATGCGCTGTCATCAGTCTTATCAGTCTTGTCGGAATCTTTTTCTACTTCTTTCATTCCTTCCTTGAAACTGCGTACACCTTTTCCCAAACCTTTCATGAGTTCTGGAATTTTTTTACCACCAAAGAATAATAAAATAAGGAGTATGATGAATAATAATTCTTGAGTACCAAGTCCAAACATAATTATTTACGTATAAAGTGAGTAATAAACAAATAACCTCCAATTATCTGAAGCAGCATACCGGGAATGCCTATACGGAAATCCTGAATAGCCAGATAAAAATCGCCTTGCATCATCCATTCTCCCAAAGTGCCGAATATCTGATAAAAAGCAACAATTAGAACAAGTAGTCCCAAAGATACTTTTTTGAAATATCCGGCTACAAATCCTGCCCCTGTGGCCAATAGAATGGACTTAAGTAAAATGGCAGGTAATACTGCCGGAGCAGGCATACCGAAGAAAAATGAATTGACAAGTGGAGACAGAAGGGCTGTCAGTATTCCTACCTGCCATCCGTATTTGTAGGCTCCTATTAAGGTAAAAAAGTAAATAGGGAGCCATGTAACTCCTCCTTGTGGAATCAGATGAAAGAGCTGAGGCAATATGATGTTGCCCAATACAAACAGAGCGGCTGTAAGATAAGTTTTGCTCTGTTTATAAGAGAGTGTGTATAATTTTACAGTTGTTTCCATTTCTATGAATGAATTTGTTAGATTTTGCTTTTAATAAACCGGTCGATAATGGTAAACAGGATATCGATGGAATCTTCTTCGTAGCAGCGTGTTTCCAGCGGGCACCAGCCGGTATTGTCGCGGTTGCGGATATAAGGTACTGCTTGTGTATATTCTACCGGAATATGGGCTGCCTGCAGCAACTTTAATGCCGGAGTACTGATGGTATCTGTATACAGTTCCTTGATTTGTCCTTTGACCATTAATGCTGCAGCTGCTTTTCCCACTACCTTGTCGGCCACAGAGGCTCCGTGCAGAAATTGAGGCTCCTGACAGAGCAGAGTATACAGGTCGGCTACTCCTCGCTGATGAAAGCTTCTTATTTCTCCTGCTGCTCCCGCTATTACACACGAGCATTTTTGCGTATGCAGTAAATCAATAATTTCTTTCATTGTTTCAGAGTTTATTTTGTTTCAAGTCTTCTACAAAGGCATCAATGCGGTGCAACTCTTTAGGAATGTCTATACTTTGCGGACAGTGAGAAATACACTGTTTGCAACCGATGCAGTGATTGGCTTGCCGGAGACGGGGAACGCTACGATCGTATCCGATGAGGAAAGCCCTGCGTGCCTTCCGGTAGTTTTCTGCCTGTGCATTTTCGGGAACATTTCCTTCGTTGACACATTTGTTGTAATGTAGCAGAATAGAAGGGATGTCGATTCCGTACGGACATGGCATACAATACTTACAGTCGTTACACGGGATGGTAGGATATTGCATCATCAAGTCGGCTGTATCATACAGAAACTGTGTTTCTTCCTGTGTAAGAGGCTGTAATGGACAATAGCTGCGTAAATTGTCCTGTAAATGTTCCATAAAAGTCATTCCACTCAATACTGTCAGTACATTGGGGAAAGTACCGACAAAGCGGAAGGCCCATGAAGCTACACTTCGTTCTGGTTCCCGCTGTTTGAGGCGTGCCACAATATGGTCGTGTACTTTCGACAGACGGCCTCCCAGCAGAGGTTCCATAATAATGGCAGGAATATTCCGTTTGGCCAGTTCTCCATACAGATACTCGGCATTGGTATTGCGTGGATTGATTTCCTTGGCATGCTCCCAGTCGAGGTAATTCATCTGTATTTGTACAAAATCCCACTGATATTTGTCGTGCTGAGACAGCAGATAGTCGAATACTCTGATATCGCCATGGTAAGAGAAACCCAAGTTACGGATACGTCCGGCTTTTCGTTCTTCTATCAGAAAATCGAGCATACCATTCTTTATATACCGTGCCTCGAACTCTTCCATTCCTCCGCCCATTCCCACTGCATGCAGCAGCATATAGTCTATATAGTCTACTTGCAGTTCTTTGAATGAGTTATGATACATCTCCAGAGAAGCTTCTCTGCTCCAGGTGGAAGGAGCAAAGTTCGATAACTTTGTTGCGATGAAATACTTGTTTCGCGGATGCTTGTGCAATGCAATACCGGTAGCATGTTCCGACTGGCCTTTGCAATAGGCAGGAGACGTATCAAAATAGTTGACTCCATGCGCAATGGCATAGTCGACCAGCTGGTTGACCGCTTCCTGATCAATTTCTTCTTCTCCCTCTTTGGAGTTCTCTCTCTTTATGGTAGGCCAGCGCATGCATCCATATCCTAAAATAGAAACCTTTTCTCCCGTTTTCGGATGGGTTCGGTAAGTCATCTGATCGGTTGGGATTTCTTTTGTCGTTTCACCGGATGCTGCTTGCTGTGCAGAACGGCTGCATGCCGTCCATCCGGCAATTGCCATTCCGGCTGCTCCGGTCAGCTTAAAGAAGTCTCGTCGGGATATGTGTTTTTTGTTTGTCATATATCAAACCATTAAGTTTTTCATTCCAGTTTTTCGGTTGCGCTTATAGAGTCCGGTGTATTTCATGCCCTTCTACATAAATGGCACTGAACGGGCGTGCCGGACACAGATTTTCACAGGCTCCACATCCTATGCAGCGTTCGGTATTGACTACCGGAATTTTAAGCGACTGAGGATTCGCTGCATCTGATGGTACCATCTGTATAGCTCCTGCAGGGCAGTGACGGGCACAGTTTCCACATTCTACTCCGTCGGTCAGAGGTATGCAGTTTTTCTTAATCCATACCGCGTGTCCGATTTGTGTAGATGATTTGTCAGCTTTGCTGAGAGGGCGTATGGCTCCGGCGGGGCAAACATCTGCGCAACGGGTACATTCCGGACGGCAATATCCTCGTTCGTAGCTCATTTCCGGCTGCATCAGTGTGAGCAGTCCGCTAGAAGGACGGAGTACTTCATTGGGGCAGACCGATACACACAACTGGCAGGCAGTACAGTGTTGGACAAAATGACGGATACTGAGTGCTCCCGGAGGTACGATTCTTGTCTTGCGTTCGGGTATTTTCTTATCTTCGATGACAGCCAGCCCACCGTCAACTTTTTTCTCTTGTGCCTTAAGAGTAGCTGTAGCTGCCAGCCCGGCTGTAACGGAGAGGAACAGTCTGCGTGCCTGATCAGCCGGTTGTCCTTTGAGTGTTTCTTTAGACTGCTGTGGAGCTGTTTTCTTGAAGCGATACTGAAAACGGATGGCTCCATGCTTGCACACATCTATACAATCCATGCAAGCTACACACCGGCTGTAGTCAATATGGTGTGCTTTGGAATCGATACAAGAGGCTTTACATTTGCGTGAGCAAAGCGTGCATGAGTTACATTTCTCGGTGTGTATAACCGGACGGAAGAGTGAATATCGGGATAATATGCCCAATAAGGTGCCTACCGGGCAGATGGTATTGCAGTAAGTTCTTCCGTTGCGCCATGCCAGGATTATCAATATGATTAATGTAGCAAGAGCTATACAGAAAGTAGGAAGACTTTTGAGCCAGACTTCTGTACGGTAGAAAGCGTAACTGTCTGCCCGTTCGGCCAGATAGGCCAGAAAATTATTTCCCCATCCGTACAAAGGAGCAAAGAGGTTTTGTGCGATACGGCCGTAAGAACTGTATGGAGCAAGTAAAGCCGTCAGTGAGCCGATACCTCCGATTAAAGCAATGATAAAGAGAATCAGTACACCATACCGGAGTTGTTTTTTCTCGGTTGAGTAAGTGAAACGGTATTTTTTCTTTTTCCGTTTTCCACTGCTCCATGAGATGATGTCCTGGAGTACACCCAACGGGCAAATAACGGAGCAATAGATGCGTCCTACTACGAGGGTCAGTGCTATCAGGAGAACGACAACTCCAATATTCAAAGCCAGTAAGGCAGGTAAAAACTGAATTTTTGCCATCCACCCGAACCACGTATGGATACTTCCTGTAAAGTCGAGGAACAGTAGGGTGATGAGGGTAAAAAATACGACTGCAAACGCGATTCTGATTTTACGTAACATATCGGTAATTCATATCTGTTTGTTGCAAATGTCGGTATTTTGTTGGAAAAAACGGTTGTTTAAGTCGTATAAATTACTGTTTGGGATAAAGTTTTTTACTGGATATGTAGTATAACCGACGACGTCGGCTCTACAATCGACGTCGTTGTTTTTATAATCGCTGTCGTTAAATATAGAGCCGACGTCGTCGGTTACAAATCAGTATAGGAATAAATACTTTATGTGGTTGTATTCGAACTGATTAATCTTCTGTATCACTTTGATTAGCGGCGGCGCTTTCCTTTTTTCGACTTGAGTGCATGTGGCCAGGACAGTTCAATAGCTTGGGGGCGGAAATATTCTGTCCATTCAATATTCAAATCAGGCAGCAGATTGATGGGAAGCGCTTTTTGCAAAGCTACAGGTAATATCTCTTTTGCAACTTCTTGGCTGGAAGTTGTTTTTTGAGTTTTATCTACGCCTGTAGAACCAGCTACAACAGGTTCTTTTTTAGGTAGTTTAAACTGGATGGGAATAGAATACTTGCATCGTACGGGGGTGCCATGATCTTTCCCGGCAATCCATCGGGGCATGGTACGTATCAGATGTAAAGCTGCTTCGTCCAGTTCATCGTTTAAATGGCGTACAATAATCGGATCAGTAATTTCTCCGTTTTTCTCTACAATGAATTGTACCCCGACTACTCCTTCAATACCTGCATTTTGGGCTTGTTTGGGATATTGCAGATTTCGGTTGATGTAGTTTCTCATTGCCTTCATGCCTCCCGGAAAACGCGGCATTTGCTCTACACTTCGATAGATGCGGTCGGAGCCTTTTTTAGGCATGACGATAGGAAGAGGTTCTTCACCAAACTGCAGAAAACGGGTAATCTCCAATGAAAGGGTTTCCATTCCTTTGGCGCGAATCACAATAGGATGGTTGTAATCTGCTTCGATGTGAAAAAGGCCTATTTCGTCACTTTGTACAGTGCGTCCTGTGCCCTGTATGCTGACAGTTGCTCCGGTAAGAGGTTCTCCATTGGCTGTACTTATCAGACCTTCTATAGGAAAAGTTGTACCTGCCTGCTGTAATGCTGCAATTTCTTCCGGACTGTCTATGTACAGTGTTGTGTCGGCTACGGCTTCAGTCAGTAAGAAAGAAGACTGGATTGTCTCCATGTCAGTAGGAAGGTATAATTCTGCCGTGCGATAAAAACTGGAATTCACATCATATTCGAAAGAGATAACTCCTTCTGCATTTCCTCTGTATTCCAAAGTCTTATTTTTTATTTTCAATACAATGCCGGGCTGGGGTTCTCCACTCGACTTGAGTATCGTTATGCGGAAGCTGGTCTTTTCGCTGGGAGCTGGTATGGCTTGTAATAAGGTAACACTACAGATAAAAAACAGAAGTATAGATAGTCTCATAGATTGTTGCATAATATTTGTTGCAAAGCTACGCTATTCCTTCCTATTTACTAAGACTCATTTGTTAATAAAAATAAAAGCCAGACATAAGAGAGCTTATGTCCGGCTAAGGTCTTATTTTTTACGCTTCCGGTATTGTTGTAGTCTTGCCAGGGCTTTATGCCGGCTTAAGAGTATCTGCCGGCGGTATACAATGCAGGCAGTAATGAAATAGACACCGGTTTGTATCCATAAGGCGAAATAATCTGACTGAATTTCTTGTAAAGTGGCTCCCATGGAATTGATGCCTACAAATCCTCTGATACCGAAGGTAGAAGGGAAAATCCATGAAATGATTTCCCAAAATTTAGGAATGGCGGCTCCGGGCCACGATATTCCTGAAATAAAGAGGAGAGGAACAGAGGTGAATACATAAATCATCATGCACGATTCGCGGTGATGTATGAATACGGAGCAAGTCATGGCAAAGAAGATACATGCCAATACGTACGGTAGTGTGAATGCCAGTAGGGTAGCAGGTTCTGCCAGTTGGATGAGGCTGAACATATAGGGTACTGCACACAATATATAGGCCGAAACTACTGCATAAACCAGCAGGTAGGCTATCGATTTTCCTAATACAATACGTAATGTTCCCCGATATTCTCTGTTGAACGGAACAAGATGACGGAAGCTGTTCTTTTCGCGGGCAGTTCCGGCAGATAACCCGACGCCCAACAACAGGGTCTGCTGTATGATAAGAATCAGTACAGCCGGAATCAGAAAACTGGCAAAGCCGTTTTGCGTATTAAACAGAGAAACTTCCTGATAGGCTATGGGGGTAGTGCTAATTTCATCTTGTCTGTCAGTAGTGTTTCCTAAACGTTGTATCTGTATTTCTTTTCCCATGTGTAGAGATACATCGGTGGAAGCTACTAACAAAGCTTTGTAATAGAGCATACCACTCATGTCGCAATATAAACTTACATGGGTCTGGATTCCTTTTGCAAGATCATGACTAAAGCTTTCAGGAATATAAATTACTCCGTATACTTTTCCGTTTTTCAGTAATTGCTTGGCTTCCTCCATGTCGGCACAGTATGATACGATATGTACGTCGGCCGTGGCATCTACTTTACGTAAAAATTCACGGCTCTGTGCCGAGCGGTCTGTATCGACAACGGCTGCAGGTACTTCACGTACTACTTCGTTGGTATAGATGAAAGCATATACCAGTGGATAAGCTATCGGAACAAGAATAAAGAAAATCAAGACTCCCTGATCTTTGATGGTATTTTTCAGTTCCTCCCGACAGATATGAAATAGTCCGGTAAGGCCTTCTCTGATGGTATGTAGTAGAGAATGATTCTTCATGAAATATAAATTTTAGGGGATATAGACATAATGCAACATGGCTGTGCGCAGCTTTTTCAGAACAAAGAAAGGTAAAAGCATGAACAGCAATAGAGCCACGATAGAATGCCATGCATATACTATTGGATATCCATTTAAAGCCAGGTCGACATAAATCAGAAAATAATGTCGCAGTGGAAACAGGTTGCTTAATGCCTGTAAAGTAGGATGCATTGCCATTACCGGAAATGAGAATCCGGAAATGGAGAAAGATAATACTCCCCATAGAGAGGATGCGCTGAGAGCAAGGCGCATACTTCCAAACAAGCCGAAAAAGAAGACTCCCACGGCTTGTGAGGCTAATACCATCAGCAATCCGGCAAGGAGCATGGGAAGAATACCGCTGTGGCAGGGATAGTGCAGGAAACCGTACAGATAGGCATTATAGAAACTAACCGAAATAAAAAATATAATCGTCTGTGGCAATAACTTTCCAACTACAGCAGTGACAATTGAATTATCGGCCATTTTCATTAGTTGATTGGCTGTGTTTTCTTTTATTTCCACTCCTAATGTATAAGTTGTGGTTAAGAAAATAAGTAGCATCAACACTCCCGGCAGTAAAGTGTTGCACAAATATACAGAATAATTAAGCCACGGATTATTTAGGGCATGAGTATCGATTACAATGGGCTGAAGAAAAGCAATTGCCTGATTTTCTGTAGCTCCGCGTGCCAATAAGGTTGCTTGTCCAATTGCAGCTCCCGCCAGTTCCGACATGGTTCGCTGGTCTTTATAGGCTAATGAACCGGCTATCAGATACGAATAGTTGATGTAAAAAGAAACCTTAGGTTGTCTGCTGGACAATGCTTCCTCTGTGGTTCCTTTAGGGATGTAGTAAAACGAGTAGATTTCTCCTCGCTGTACAGCCTTACGAGCTTCTTCGAAACTTGCATAATGCGCAACGATTTCTGTCTGTTGGAACGCATCAAGATTCCGTATGATGTTTCGGGTTGTAGCGGTGTTATCTAGATCGACTACTCCTGCCGGCAGATTGGTCGGCAGACCTTTTCCCATCAGTGTGGTGAAGAACAGATAACAAAATATCGGTGCTATCACCATGCAGAAGAGGTACATGGGCTTGCTTGCAATGCGGAAAACTTCACGCTTTGCAATCAAAAGTATACGTTTATGAATGGTTATAGCCATATAATTCTATTTATTTTTCTATAATAGCCGACATACCCGGACGCAGGTTTTCTACAGCTTGTACTGGTTTGGCTTTTACTTCAAAAGTCTTCAAATCGAATTGTCCGGTAGTTTTGGTTGCTTTCCAGGCAGCGTATGTACCTAAATCTTTCATATAGGTAACTTTGAATGTTGCTTCTTTTTCCAAAGCCGGGATGTAGGCTTTGATTTCTCCGCCTACGGTAAAGTCTTTCAGGAAATCTTCACGGACATTGAAGGTAACCCACATGTCATTAAGCTGTGCTACATTCATGATGGGGGCACCTGTTCCAACCAATTCTCCTACTTTAGGGAATATTTCAGTTACTTCTCCATCGGCAGAAGCTATCAAAACGGTTTCTTCAATATAAGAGGAAACTTCTGCAACTGCTCCTTTGGCGCGCTCTACCTGAGCGGCAGCCATTGCTTTGTCTTCTCTTTGTGCACCGTTTTTGGCCATGGTGTATTGTGCTTTGGCTGCCCGTTCTGTGGCTACCATTGCATCATATTGAGCCTTGGCTTCATCTCGTTTCTGTGCTGACATGACTCCACTTTCGAACAATCGGTTGACACGGTTGTATGATTTTTCTGCAATTTCAAGTCCGGCTTTTGCTTTTTGCCACATTTCGTAGGCTGCCTGTAACTGCTCGGCACGTGTACCTCGTTCTGCTTTTTCGTTTAATGCAATAGCTGCCTGTTCGGCTGCCTGTGCCTGTGTCAATTTAGCTAATACATCGGGCGCTTCAAGAATCGCCAAAGTATCTCCGGCACGTACATTATCTCCTTCGCTGACCAAAAATTTCAGAATACGTCCAGGTACTTTGCTTGAAACACGATATTCTGTTGCCTCTGCTTGTCCTTGTATGATTTCTGTGCCTTTACCTAAAGTCAGAAATCCGATGATGCTAACAAGTATGATTACTGCTGCTAATGTAAAAAATGCCAGCATTATGTTGCTGCGTTGAGTTTTTTCAGCCATATTGTTTTTATTTTAATGTTCCCATTGATTTGTTTAAGTAAATCTCACTCATTTTTAAGTCTATCTGTGCATCAATTTTACCAGATTGTGCAGAAAGCCATGCTGTTTGTGCTTCCAATACATTGCTGGTTGGTATTACTCCTTCCTTGAAGCCTAAAGTTGCATATCGTAGATTTTCTTCTGCTTTTTCCATATTCTTTTCGGCCATAGCCAGTTTTTTAGCTGCTTCGTTAACCTTGTAAGAACTTTGGGTAACTTGTAATTCTACTTTTTCTTTCACGTCTTCAAGCTGATATCGGGCAATGTTGGCTTCAGCTTTGGCTGCTTTTACTTTATAAATTCCCTCTCCCCAATGGAATACTGGAATTTTAACTACGACTCCGATTCCCCACATACCTCTGAACTTGTTTTCAAATCCGTTGAGTAAAGAGGGATTGCTGACGAGATAGTTGGCTGTTAAGCCTACTGTGGGAAGAAATTCCGAACGTGCAACGTTTACTTTTTGTTGATAGATTTTGCTGGCTAACTCCAGACTTTTCAATTCTTCACGGTTGGCCAATGCTAAATCGATATTGCTTTCTGTATAGGTTGCAGGTAAGGCTAAATTTTCCATATCCTGGTCGGCCAGTTGCAAATCAGTGTCTAAAGGTAGACCGCATAACTGACAAAGTAACATTTTTGATAAACTTAGTCCATTGTCTACCTGAGTAAGTGTCATTTCTGCTTCATTGACTTTTACTTTTACACTAAGACCGTCGGCTTTGGTGGCTACTCCCTCGGCTACCATTTTGTCTACATCTTCATCCAGCTTTTGCACCAATTTAAGGAAACTTTCTGCCAGTTTTTTCTTGTTGGTGAGTGAAATCACTTGCCAATAGGCTTGGTCTGTATTCAGAATGACCTCTTGCATGCCTGTGGCATGTTGTGAGCGGGCAAGTTGTTCGGCATATTTGGTGATTTTATTATACGCTATGATTTTACCTCCCATAAAGAGTGGTTGGGTAAGGGTAGCTGTACCTGCATATAGATTTCTTGTATCTGTGCGAAGTGCATCGACCAGGCCTTGCCCCATACTGTTCAAACCTCCTTCCAATGGTTGAAGTGCCGGGAGTAATGTGGATAATATAGGATTATTGGCTGCCATTTCTTTTAAGGCAGCAGAAGTAGAAGTCCCAATGTGGCTGATAGATTGTTTTTGATCGTCACTCAGTAAGGAAATTTCCTTTTGTGTATGCATGTATGTGCCCATTACATCAATCTTGGGCAAATAATTGGTAAATGCCGCTTTACGTTGATAGTGTGCAGCATTTATTTTTTCTTGGCCGATCCGTAATTCTTTGTTGTTTGTAAGAGCTAGGGCTCGGCAACTGTCCAGATTAAGTATCCGTTGGGCATATGTACCTACGGTGAACAGAGATAGGAGTAGGAAGCTTGTAAATCTTTTCATTGCCAATTTAGCTTTAATGTTTAGTTGCTTATGCAATATTGCAAATATATCGCTATTCTAACAAATTACCAAGGCAAAAGGTTGAAAAGATTGTTGAAACAACCTTATTTAAATATTCCCTTTAAGACAGTTTTTCAAATATAGAATCTGTCTTAAAGGGAATATGTGTATTATCAGTTTAGGGGAGTTTGTTGTATTTCACTTTCGAGGCAATCGGATTGTAGATTACCCTGCTCTTTTTATTGGAAGTGGTTGGTTGTTCCGGCTGCGGTGGTTGTGGAAATGAGTGATGATCCATGTGATACATTACAGAATAAAGCAAGGTATCTTGCGGTGTACCCAGTTCCCCCAATTTCTCTGCAGGATTCTCTGCCACTTGGTGTGCTGGAGTCAAGCCGCTGGTAAAATAGTCATATTCTCCTTTTGAGTTACTAAGATAAGCCGTTGTCAACCAAAACTCCAGTTCGGGGTATTCGGGAGTAGTAAAGAGGCTTTGCGCTACATTTTTTCCGAATGTTGCTTCTCCTACCTGAATGAGTTTATCTCCTAAATAAGGTCGGAGACAATTGATGACCATTTCTGATGCAGATGCCGTATTTCCTGAAGTAATGATATATAGGTTTTCATAATTGTAACCTGTTATACCCTCTTGAAACGGAATTGTTTCTTCTTTATTGATTTTGTTATTGTATATCAGCTTTAGGCATGTTTGTCCACTTGCGCTAGATGGAGCCAACATGCTACTGAGTAATACAGCAGTAGATACATATCCACCCGGATTATACCGAAGGTCTAAGATTACATCGTTAGGAGATGTACTCATACCTTCTGCAAATGCACTTTTTAGTTTGTCTTCTTCTTCGGTTTCGAAACTGTTGTATAAAATATAAAATGCTTTTCGTCCTCCTTCTGTGGTTATGTTTTTAGTTAGGAAGACGCTTGGTTGGTCTACGATACGTGGGGCTGGCATTTGTACTTCGCAAGTATCATAAATTTGCTTATCGTTTTCTCCTGTTGCCGTATGGGGAGTAATCAGCATATATCGATAAGACTGGGTAGGGTACTGAAAGTATTGGCTGTAATTACTGTTGGTAATTTTCTGACTATCTACAGCAATAACACAGCTTCCTCGTTTTAAACCTGCTTCTTTAGCAGGAGACTGATCCTGTACATATAAGATACGGACTGCATTAGTCCCATCTTCCAAACGTATTATTGTACCTTCTAATCCAAAAGAAGGTGATGTCGTTTCTACTCTTGATCTTTGGTAAACAGAATCTATATGTGAGAAAATGACAGAACCTTTTTTATCTTTGTCAGATACGACGGAAGACAAAAACTCTTGAGGTTTTTTGAAAAAATCAATATTATCTTCTGCCGGCAGATCTTCATAAAATAAATAATTCTGCTGCATGGTTTCATAAATCCATGTTTTGGCAGCAATCAGCGCATAATACTCTCCTGAGCGATCTTCTCCGCACGAACCTAAAAAAACGGATGGCAAAAGAAGACTGATTAAAAGATAAATAGGATATTTTTTCATGCTATTTAGCGCATTTGAAATGAATTCTGTCCAATCATATTTCCATCAGCAAAGATATATACATTGTATGTACCTGCTGGAAGGAATTCCTCTACATCCCAATATACAGTTACACTTTGTTCTTCTCCGGTATACTCAATGTATTTTTTTATAGAATATGAAATATTCCTGTCTTCGTAAGAGAATGTAGTATTCCCTTTAGTTAGGATGTCATTGTCCGGTTTTGCTATACGTAAATATAGAGTTTTGTTACCTGTTTCTGCTGTGATATTTTTTACAATAGTAAAGGTAATGGCGATTTTCTTTACGTCTTTTACTTTTTTAGCTTTTTTACCTCGTTTATTCATCGGGGTGACTACAATGTTGGTTGCATCGAGCTGAGCAGCTAAAGATACTTTTTCGTTCAGGTTTTTCTTTTCTGCAGCCAGATTACTGATTTGTACAGTTGCAGCACTATATTTGGTCTTGACTTCTTGATTTTCCTTAGTTAAGGCTTCGTTTATTTTATTCAAAGAGTCTATCTGCATTACATAACTTCTTAATACGGCACGCACTGTCTTCAGTTCTTTTTTCAGACGCATAATTTCGGCAGCGTTGCTACTCTTTACTTGGCGCAATTCTTCCAGTAAGCGCTGGGTTTTCAACTTTTCACTTTCCAATTTTTCGCGCAAAGAATCGTTGCTGATTTGTATTTGAAGTTCATCGTATTGGGTTGCGAACGTATTGTATTCATTTTCCATTTCCTCTTTTTCTATAGCAAAGAGTTCTGTCATTTCTTTATTCTTGCGGAATTCGTTGAATGCCAAGAATGAAATAATACCGATAACGCCTATTAAAGCAGCTATTGCAATGATGAATTTTTTATTCTTTTCCATGAAAACACTATTTTGGGCAAAAATACAACTAATTTGTGAACATGGGAGAATGTATTGCTAAAAAAATATTATCTGTTATGGTCTGATATGGATAATTAAAGAGTTATCTCCTTGTTTCCAATGATAAAAGGAGAGGCTGGGATATTTTGATATACCTTCATTATCTATCCATTGGTTCAATAAATCGAGCAGAGATTGGCTGTTATCTGTAGTTATATAAGTTGTCGGATTATAAGAAAATATATTTTCATTTTCTATTTGTCCCGAACCTATTGCTTTTACAGTATTTGGGTGATAACTTTTTGAAATACGTCCTCCATTTCCTTTGTAAATTAAAGCACCATATGCTTTGGGGTAATTGTTGTTATGCGTAAAACAGTTTTCTATATATCCTCCGTCCCTTTGTTCATTACATATTCCTGCTCCATTTGCAGCTTCTTTATAAGAACATTGTTCTGTAAAACAATTCAATATTCCTTTCATATTTATGTTTGAGATTCCTCCGTAAGAACCGTCTTCGAAAGAAAATTCCGTTTGTTCTACAGAGCAGTTGATGATAAATCCTTTGTTGATTCCTGCGATGCCTCCTGATGTTGTAGATTTAGTTGTATTAAAGAGGCTATTAGTGACTCTGCAACCATCAATTAGGCCTCTGTTTTCCCCACATAAAAGTCCCGTCATGGAGCATTTGTTTTTTAACGATGAATACGAAATCTGTGATAAGTGCAAGTTTTTTACCACTCCGGTTTCATCGATGAAGCCAAATAATCCGGTGCGTAAACGATAAGTAAATGTACTTAATATGATATTGCTTAAAGTGTGGTTCTGACCGTCGAATATATCTTTGAAGCCAAGTTCATGTCCACCTGTCTTAATCCATCCTATGTCAAGAAGCTCTGCGCATTGTGCCTCACTGAAAGTCAGATCGTTCTGTAAATAGTAAGTTGTCACTCCATTTTGGGTTGTGCCAAATTCTTCAAGACTGCGACCTTTGTATTCATTTCCGTTGATTAATTGCGTAAAAGCAATGAAATCTTCGGAGGTGTAGATACCAATATTGCCTTCTGTTGTCTTTATTAGGCAATTGTAGGAATATCCACTGCTAAAAGAGTGGCTGGGAAGTGTGGTTTGTATACGTCCTTCGAGGGTGACTAATGTGATATCAATAGATAGATTATCGTATGGCGGAATAATGAAAGAATAAATGCCATCTTCTTTTTGTTCAAAAAAGATGGTGTGTTTTATTTGATTATCGTAGGTAATTTCTGAGGTTTCTGGATTTATATGAGAAATACTCGCAGAGGGAGTAAATTCTATTTTTTCCAAAGTTTGATTAAGTTCTGGACTTACAGAAAATGAAATTTGTGAAAACAAGTGATTAAACGACAGTTGAATAGGTTGTCCATAGGGGATAGTTTGCTGTGCAATAAGAATATCCTGTAATTCTTCTTTTTCATTATAGATAGATTGATTATCGGATAACACGGGAGGATGATAAGCGAGAATATGGGCTGGAATTTCTTCTTCCTCCCATTTCTTGGGGAGCTCTCCTTGCCAGTTTGTACCTGAATAGGTTAATATACTACCATCTACATATAGTCCTCCAGAACTGAATAATGAAATAGTGCTTAGTTCAGGAAGAGATTGTTCCGAGGAAACCGTACGTGATTTTTCAGAAAAGAAGGTGTTACATAACTTACCTTGTATAATGACTGGATATTCTTTGGAGTGATGAGGGCTTTCGGTAGTGCAACCAGCAAAAAGTATTGAAAAGAGGAGTGTTATAAATATTTTTTTCATTATGCGCTATTTTTCTGTATATAACGCAATGGTTTGTCTTTATTATACCAGTGAAACAATAAAAAACGTTGCCCACCTGTCACAGGCAAGCAACGTTGCTTACAATACAAATACAACTAAACGAGATATTTTATTGTTACACAATTCCTTGAGCCATCATTGCATGGGCTACTTTCATGAAACCTGCAATGTTTGCTCCTTTTACATAATTTATGTAACCATCAGTTTCTGTTCCGTATTTCACACATTGTTCATGAATATTATGCATGATTTGATGTAGTTTTTCGTCTACTTCCTGTGCACTCCAACTTAAATGCATTGCATTCTGGCTCATTTCCAGTCCGGAAGTCGCTACACCTCCTGCATTTACAGCCTTGCCAGGAGCATACATAATTTTATGTTCAATGAAGGAGTCTATAGCTTCAGGAGTACAACCCATGTTGGATATTTCACCGACACAGAGAACCTGATTGTCTATCAGATGACGTGCATCTTCACCATTTAGTTCATTCTGAGTTGCACAAGGAAGCGCTATATCTACTTTTACTTCCCATGGGCGGCGTCCTTCTACAAATGTTGCGTTAGGATAACGTTCCGCATACGGAGCTACGATGTCGTTGCCTGAAGCACGTAATTCAAGCATATAGTCGATTTTTTCTCCACTGATACCATCCGGATCGTATATGTATCCATCCGGTCCGGAGATTGTCACCACTTTGGCACCCAGTTGAGTTGCTTTTGTTGCTGCTCCCCATGCTACGTTTCCAAAACCAGAGATTGCTACAGTTTTACCTTTTATATCGATATTTTTCTTGTCGAGCATATGTTTCACGAAGTACAGACCTCCGAATCCGGTAGCTTCCGGACGGATAAGTGAACCACCAAACTCCAACCCTTTTCCGGTAAATGTTCCGGTAAATTCATGAGTCAGTTTTTTATACATACCAAACATGTAGCCCACTTCACGTCCACCTACACCAATGTCTCCTGCTGGGACATCCATGTTCGGACCTACATGACGCCACAATTCCAGCATAAAGGCCTGACAGAAGCGCATCACTTCTGCATCGCTTTTACCACGAGGAGAGAAGTCGGAACCACCTTTTCCTCCTCCCATTGGTAATGTAGTAAGGGCGTTTTTGAAAGTTTGTTCAAATCCTAAAAATTTTAGGATAGAAAGGTTTACAGAAGCGTGAAAACGGATACCACCTTTGTATGGGCCAATCGCATTGTTGAATTGCACACGATAACCTAAATTGACTTGTACTTTTCCTTTGTCATCTACCCAAGGAACACGGAATGTGATGATACGGTCTGGTTCGACAAGGCGTTCAATCAGCGAAGCTTTTTCGAATTCCGGATGTTGGTTGTATACATCTTGAATGGAAAGCAAAACTTCTCTTACTGCTTGCAAGTACTCAGATTCACCTGGATGTTTAGCTTCCAAAGAAGCCATAATTTGATTGATATCCATAATTATATAGTTTAAGGTCTGACAAAAAGAAATCTTTTATATCTGCAAAGATATGCTTTTCTGTATATCTTCAAAATGTTTTTCACTCTTTTTCTCGTTTATAACAATAAAAAGTTATTAATGACATCTTGTTGTCATCTATGAAATCGAGCGGCGAGTGATTAAAAGTATTCGATAACGATGAAAGTCTGAGTCATAGGTTGTATGAATCGGGAGAATTATGTAGATTTGTTAGCAGAATAGAGTCTAAATCAGAGTGTACTATGCTTAGCAAATTAAAATTAAACCAGCTTTATTTTAAAGATACACAGTTTGTGAACTTAATGACAAAACGCATATTCAATGTTTTGTTGGTGGCAAACCCCTATGATGCATTTATGTTGGAGGATGATGGACGTATCGATGAAAAGATTTTTATAGAATACATGAATCTCAGTCTTCGATATCCTCCCCGTTTTACTCAAGTGTCGACAGAGGAAGATGCTTGGAAGCAGTTGGGAATAACGATGTTTGATTTGGTTATTTGTATGCCGGGCTCGGATAATAGTGATACTTTTGATATTGCCAGACAGATAAAGGAGAAGTATCCTAAAATTCCACTTGTCGTTCTGACTCCATTTTCGCATGGCATTACCCAGCGTATGGCAAGCGAAGATTTAAGTATTTTCGAATATGTATTTTGCTGGTTGGGAAATACAGATTTGTTGGTATCCATCATCAAGCTGATTGAAGATAAAATGAATCTGGAACATGATATCAAGGAGGTAGGAGTCCAGATGATCATGTTAGTGGAGGACTCTATTCGTTTTTACTCATCCGTCCTTCCCAATCTTTATAAGTTCGTACTCCGCCAAAGTCAGGAATTTGCAACCGAAGCCTTGAACGAACATCAGCGTACACTTCGTATGCGTGGACGTCCTAAGATTGTGTTGGCCCGTTCTTACGAGGAAGCGATGGGGCTCTATAAAAAATACAGTAACAATACGTTGGGTATCATATCGGATGCCCGATTCCCGCATGAAGGAGTGGACGACCCGTTGGCTGGTGTCAAACTGTTGACAGAAATCCGTCGCTACGATCCTTTTGTACCTCTTATCCTACAGTCGGCAGAAGAAGAAAACAGAAGCTATGCCAATGAATTGGATGTGCAGTTTATCGATAAGAATTCGAAGAAAATGGATGTCGATTTGAGGGAAGCCGTGTCTGCAAGCTTCGGTTTTGGTGATTTTATTTTCTTAAATCCCCAAACCATGGAAGAAGTAGTACGGGTACATAATCTGAAAGAACTTCAGAATGTCATCTATTCTATTCCTGCTGACTCCTTATTATATCATATTACTCGTAATCATGTATCGCGCTGGTTGTATTCAAGAGCAATCTTTCCTGTAGCTGAATTTTTGAAACAGGTTACTTGGGAATCTTTACAAGATATTGATGCACATCGTAAAATCATCTTTGAAGCGATTGTGAAATACCGGAAGATGAAGAATCAGGGAGTTGTGGCTGTATTCCAGCGTGACCGTTTCGACCGTTATTCCAATTTTGCGCGTATTGGCGACGGCTCATTAGGAGGAAAAGGAAGAGGACTTGCCTTCATTGATAATATGGTGAAGCGTCATGCCGAATTCGAGGAATTTGAAAATGCAACGGTAGTTATTCCGAAAACGGTGGTACTGTGTACGGATATTTTCGATGAATTTATGGATATGAACAATCTGTACCAGCTGGCCTTGAGTGATGCAGACGATGAAACCATTCTTCGCGCTTTTCTCCGTGCAAAGCTGCCGGACAGATTGGTAGAGGACTTTTTTGCGTTCTTTGAGGTTGTAAAGGCGCCAATTGCCATCCGCTCGTCCAGCTTGTTGGAAGATTCGCATTACCAACCTTTTGCTGGCATTTATTCCACTTATATGATACCTTATCTGGAAGATAAGTATGAAATGCTTCGTATGTTAAGTGATGCCATTAAGGGGGTATATGCATCCGTCTATTATAAAGATAGTAAAGCTTATATGCAGGCTACACGGAATGTAATTGACCAGGAAAAAATGGCTGTAATCTTGCAGGAGGTAGTCGGAACACAGTATGGCAGCCGTTATTATCCTTCAATTTCAGGTGTGGCTCGTTCCATTAATTATTATCCGATAAACGATGAACAGGCAGAAGAAGGTACAGTGAGTCTGGCATTGGGATTAGGTAAATATATCGTAGATGGCGGTTTGACTCTTCGCGTATGTCCTTATCATCCGGACAAGGTGCTGCAGACAAGTGAAATGGAAATGGCATTACGTGAAACACAGACACGTTTTTATGCACTTGATCTGGAAAATACAGGTAATAATTTTTCGCTCGACGATGGATTTAATCTGTTAAAACTTCCGGTAAAAGAGGCAGAGAACGATGGCTCTCTCAATTATATAGCTTCTACTTACGACCCTTACGATATGGTAATACGCGATGGTATCTATCCGGGTGGCCGTAAACTGATTACTTTTGCCAATATATTGCAACATGATGTCTTCCCGTTGGCTCGTATTCTTCAGTTGGTACAGAAGTATGGACAGGGAGAGATGCGCCGTCCGGTAGAGATTGAATTTGCAGTTAATTTGGATGCTCGTACCAAATCAGGAACGTTCTATTTGTTACAAATTCGTCCGATGGTAGATATGAAGGCGAATTTAACAGAAGATCTGACATTGATACCCGAAGAGCGCTTATTGCTGAAGAGTGAGAATTCGTTAGGACATGGTGTGATGGATGATATTCACGATGTGATTTATGTGAAAACGGAGGGCTATTCTGCTTCGAACAACCAGTTGATAGCTTATGATATAGAGAAATTGAATCGTCGTTTTCTGGATGAAGAGAAACATTATGTACTGGTAGGACCCGGACGTTGGGGAAGTAGCGATACCTGGTTGGGTATTCCGGTGAAATGGCCCAATATATCGGCAGCCCGTGTCATTGTAGAAGCAGGACTGACAAATTATCGTATTGATCCTAGTCAGGGAACTCACTTTTTCCAGAATCTTACTTCGTTTGGAGTTGGGTATTTTACCATTAATGCCTATATGAACGACGGATTGTATAATCAGGAACTTCTGAACAGTATGCCTGCCGTAGAAGAAACTAAGTTTATACGCTGGGTACATTTTGATAAGCCTTTGTCTGTCAAAATGGATGGAAAGAAAAAAATAGGTGTTGTTGAAATAGGATAGTGCTTGACAGAGAAACTGTATCAAGATAAGATTTATTATCATAAATATAAACGTATGATTCTGTTTGCTGATTGAAATCGACGACGTCGGCTGCACAATCGCCTACGTTGGCCGTATAGCCAACAACGATAACTGTGCAGCCGGCGTCGTCGGTTAAAGTTTTTATCATTCATTGTTTCCTTTTTATTCCTGCCACATTGTTGAACTGTCAAAAAAAAGACAATTCTAATTTCTGCTTTTCTCCGGATTTGGATAAAACTGCTGTTTATATACATATTTATGCTATTAAGGGCTTTCCTGATATGAGTAAAGTCCGGTTTCTTTATTTGCCATTTGGGTAAACAGAAAAATGCTTTTTATGCAGTCTGATAAAATAAATTCATATATGGTCTGTGTAAGTAAAACCAGATATATAATATATTATTATTGATGTTTGGGGGTATCTTTTTCTTTGCGAACTATTAAAATCTTAAAGAAAGAATATTTATTTGATTAATAATATTGTGAAATTTGCAGAATTATGTAATTGAGAAGGAATGAAAAATGAAAATTAGAACAAAAAAAGAAAAATTAGACCTTTCCTGCTTTTGTGAATGTCTGTTTCTTTGCAAATGGAATATTCTATAGTTTGTATAGGGAAAAAATAAAATGAAAAAAGCTTATTGTGGATTGATGTCCTTACTATTACTTGGATTATTTTCTTGTGCGAAAGAGGAGACGGCAAGTTCTGTGAAAGGGCGTATTAGTGTAAGTATGAGTGCTGACCAAAGTCTACTGGGAGAGCAGTCAAGAGGCAGTGTAAGTGGTGAGACCCCGGATGTAAATGATTTTAGTTTGAGCATTGTTTCCGAAGATGAAGACTTTTCTTCGTCATGGGATCGTTTTGCCGACTTTGAACCGGTAATAGTTGATGTAGGAACTTATACGGTAACAGCATCGTATGGGAATGCTGATACTGAAGGATTTGATGCATTGAGCTATTTGGGTAGTACCACTGTAGATGTGAAAAAAAATGAAGTAACCGATGCTTCTATTCTTTGTTCTATCAACAAAGCTAAAGTATCAATTACATATACAGAAGATTTTCAGACGTATTTTTCTTCTTATAGCGCATATATTAATACTTCTAAGGGAAATAAGGTAAGCTATTTGTCTGATGAAATTCGAGGGGCTTATTTTGTTCCAGGTGATTTGAGTGTGTATTTGGAAGTAACTCGTCAGGGAAATTCTCAAAAGATTACATTGAATCCTAAGAACTTTACAGCCGAAGTAAAGCATGAGTATCGGTTGACGATGGATGTAGATGCTTCTACAGCTTCACTAAAAATTATCTTTAATGATAATCCATTGTCTGAAGAAAATGTAGATATAAATATATCGGATGAGGCTTTAAGTGCGGCTCCTCCTGTTTTTACACCTTATGGCTTCTCTTCGGGAACAGCTATAGAAGTGAGTGAGTATGGAAGTGTTTCAGAAAAACTGGAAGCTTATCTAAATGCACCGGCAGGTTTAGCTAGATGTGAATTAATTACTCAGTCGGAAGCCTTGAAGACACAAGGTTGGCCTGAAAGTGTAGATTTAATGAATCTGACAGCTGAACAATCGCAGAAGTTGGCAGAATTGGGACTAGCAACAAGAGGGTTGGGAGCAAATCATGATAAGATAGCGACAATTGATTTTCAGAATATAATTCCTCATTTGTACTGCGTAAGTGGACAAAATGAAGAACATGTATTTACTTTGAAAGCAACAGATCTGTATTCAAAGGTTTCAGAAGACTTGGTTTTGAAGGTATTGACTCATCTTATTGTCTTCGATGTTCAATTGCCGGCATCGGTTCCTTATGGAAGTTCTGTCATAACTTTCCCTTTGACATTGGAAGGAGATGTAGCGAAAGTACAGTTCTATTACGATGAAAATGGAATATATAAGCCTTTCGATTTTGCTCATGTTTCTGTACAGCCGGATGGTGATAATCAGTATATAGTGACTTTGACATATCCAAATTCGCTGACTGATACAGAGAATGGAGTGAAGTTTAAGGCTGCATATGGTGCGAAAGCTATAGAACGTATAATTTCTGTAGAAGCTCCTACACTTCAGGTTTCATTGAAAAACGGTAAGGCAGATGTGTGGGCTACTAAAGTGGATATGCAAGTTACCGATTTGACTCAGTCTCTGGAAATATCGGCAGAGACCGTTGAATTTCAGTATAAAAAGGACGGTGTGTGGACAAAATGGGATAATGTCTCATTGAATGGAATGAATCAATTTACTCTTAAGGGATTGTCAGCAGGAGCTACTTATACTATTCGTGCTGCACATACCCAAGGTTTATATTCCAATGAATTAGAGATTACTACAGAACAGGCAACACAGTTGCCTAACGCCGGAATGGAAGAGTGGTTCTCTAATAAAATTGCAGAAGATGGTACAGATTTATCTGGAAACAGTAAAGTATATTGGAATAAGTGGTATCCATGGAATGAAAGTATTAATACTTCAAAAGGTTGGAGTACTGTGAACCAGACAACCACACAATATGGTGCTACTCCTTCTACCTTTTTGGGATTCCCTACCTTCCCTTATGTGGGATGTTGCTATACTACCAACTCCGGTACGTTGAGAACAGATAATCATTACGAAGGAAGCTATGCTGCATTGATTCGTACCGTTGGATGGGGACATGATAATCAGGCTGATGGTAGAGATAGTCAGAATGTAACTCCGGGAGAATTGTATTTGGGTAGTTATGATGTGTCTACCCATACTCCAATATATGGATATGATTTTACATCGAGACCTACAGGACTTGCTTTCTATTATCAGTATGTTCCTAAGAATGAAGCAGACTATTGGGAAGTGCAGATAGAGGTGAAAGATGCAGAAGGACAAAACATTGCTTCTCAAAGAATAACTCGGAGTGGAAATGTATCGGAATATACTAAAGAAGTCGTACCGTTGACTTATGGTATAGTGAAGAAAGCTGCATCTATTTCTGTTATTTTCCGCTCTTCGGCTAATCCGGATTGTCTGGTTTCGAATGAAACTAACTTATCTTATCCTAAATTTGGTAATTTAAGTGATGGAGAATATGTAGGTAGCCAACTTTATATTGATAACATAGAACTGATTTACGAATAAATAAAAAATAGAAATATATGAAAAAAATATTTTACGTTTATTTGATATTGCTCATTAATATGCTGACTTTTACTGCCTGCCATAATGAGTCTATGATGGATACGGAAGGAGTAGGAGGAAAGGGAGAATTGAGCTTATCTTCTCTGAAAATGGATGTAAATCTGAAGGTGGACAGTGTGTATTTAGGTTCTCGTTCACAAACTTCAGTAGATTTCAGTCAATATATTGTATCAATATATAATAGTCAGTCTCAACAAGTAGAACAATGGGTTTATAGAGAAATGCCTGAAATTGTTTCACTGGAAGTGGGAAGTTATACTATTACTGTGACTTCATCGGCTGAGCAGACTAGCGGATTTGATGCTCCTTATTATAAAGGAAGTACTTCTTTCGATATTCAGAAAGATAAAGTGACTGAAGTGCCGACTATTACATGCAGTTTGGCTAATATGCTGTTTACTGTGGTTTATGACGAGGACTTTGAAGGATTGTTAGGAGAAGATGTGGTCACTACCGTTACTATTGGAGAAAATTCTTTGGATATTCCTGTTTCTGAAACAAGAAAGGCTTATTTGGCTGCTCCGAGTACTGAAAATATATCGATGACTGTAACATTGAAAGGAACAATAGATGGTGAAGCGATTGATTATAGTCAGCGTTTTGAAAATGTAAAAGCGGGAGTGCACAATGTAATTCGCTATAAATTTGATACAGTAAATGGAGATATCCCTAAAGAAGGTTCTTTAAATGTGTCAATTGGCATTGATTCATCATTGGATGGAAGTGATGAAGTTATTGGAGTGGATCCGGGGCAAGAACCGGATATCGATGACTTCCCTACAGATGGAGAAGGAGGGGATACCGAACAGAATAAACCATCAATTGTGGGAACCGACTTCAATGGTGCTGCTTTTGATATAGAAAATGATGTATTATCTATACCAACTACTTTGGAAGGAAAAATGCCTTTGACAGTTACCTTGAATGCACCAAATGGTATTGCTCATGTGTATGTAACGATTGATTCTGAGACATTGACAGAAGCAGTTTTAACTGATGTGGGTCTGAAGAAGAGTTTTGATTTGGCGGAACCGGGAGATCTTGAAGAAGGATTGGCAAGTTTGGGATTCCCTGTAGGTAGTGAAATAATTGGGCAAAAGACAATTCCTTTCAGTATTACAGAATTTACTCCGTTACTGGGTATTTATGGAGCGGCAAGTCATAACTTTATCATTCGTCTGGTTGACCAGAAAGGATTGGAAGTTACACAAACCTTAAAGATTAAGAGCGTATAATCATGAAGCGATATTATATAATGGCATTGGCTGGCCTTATGTTATGCCTGAATGCTTGTAAAGAAGATACCGGATTGGCTGATGCAGAGGGACGTTTACGTCTCTCTGTGGATGTGTCCGATAAAGTGGAAGTGGTTTCGCGTACAATTACTGATGAAGAGCAGACCGACTTGAATCAGAATTGTAAAGTGCGTATTTATCGTGGAGAAAGTCTGGTGCAGAAATATCAGGGAATAGAAAATATTCCCGCTTCTATTGCTTTGGTCAGTGGAGAGTATTCTGTCAGAGTAACGGCTGGTGATTCTGTGGCTGCTTCGTTTGACCAGCGTTTTTTTGAGGGGAAAAAAGGTTTTACCATAAGTAAAGGTGAAACCAGCACGGTTGAAGTAAATTGTGGTATTGCTAATACTGTGGTTGCCATAACGTGGGATGAATCGTTGAAAGAGGTTTTCAAAGACGGCTATCAGGTTACGGTAACCTCTGCTACAGGTGAATTAGTTTTCTCTTCAGCTAATGCGGATCAGAAAGGGTATTTCAGTTTACCGGAAGATAATAGAAAATTAATTTGTAAATTTAGTGCGACTAAGTTGAATGGAGAGAAGTATGAGAATTCTACAGAGCTTACAGAACTGAAGTCTGGTACTCTCTATAATTTAACTTACCGTTATACGTCTCCAGAACAGAATCCTACTGGAGGTGCTGCAATAACGATTCAGATAGATGAAACTCCGTTACAGGAAGAGGAGTTCGTGATTACGTTGAAGCAGCGTCCTGTAATAACTTGTGTGGATGGAGAGGGAGTTACATATGACTTAGAGCATCCTGTATTTTTGGAACCTGGGGTGCAGAAAGACTTTTATTTTCAGATAGCCACTTCTTCTCCATTGGTGAGTTTGGTTATTCAGAATGACCGTTTTACAGAGTGGGGATTTGATGCTAATCAGTTTGATATGTTGCAACTTAATGGGCAAGAAGAGGCTTTAAAATCTTTGGGACTTTCGGTTGCAGATAAGAATTCTACTCTCAATGGAGATAATTGGAAGGTATTGTTTGCTCAAAGTTTGATAGCCAAAATGACTGCCACAGGTAATAATTCTGTAACTAATATTACTGCTACTGATACTAATGGAAAAACTCGTACTGTAGTATGGGATATCATTGCTTCGGATGTTAAAGTAATAACGGAGGAAATACTTCCTTATGAAGTTTGGACTTCAAAGGCTACTTTACATGGTACTGTTGTTGGAACTTTGAACTCTGCTCCACGTTTCCGTTATCGTGTAAAAGAAACTACAGATTGGACTATTGTGGATGCCGATTTGACAGAACAGAGTTTCAGCAAGGAAATTTCAGGCTTAGTTCCTGGAACTACTTATGAATATCAGGCAATGGATGGTGAACAGGCTTCTTCTGTAGTGTGTGAATTTACTACAGAAGATACATTCCAGCCGGAAAATGCAGGATTTGAATATACTTCTGAAACTTCGCATATACTGATTTATGGTGATGGACAGTCTATGTGGTGGGATACCGGAAATCAGGGCTCTTCAACTTTGGGAGTGAATGTTACTACTCCAGATACATCAGTTAAACACGGTGGAAAACAGTCTATCTTGTTGTCTTCCCAGTATGTAGGCTTGGGTATCTTTGGTAAATTTGCTGCCGGAAACTTATTCGTAGGGCAGTTTATTTCAAAAGACGGTACTGATGGAATACTTGGATGGGGACGTCCTTGTACCAGTCGTCCGAAGGCTTTGAAAGTGTGGGTACGCTATGAACCGGGAACTGTGGACTACAATCATACAGGAACTTCGCTTATCAATAAAGGAGATATGGATAAGGGAATTATTTATGTGGCAGTGGGCGACTGGGCTGGTCAGGAAGCAAATGGAATGACATGGCCTTTCGTGGTAAGAACTAAAAATCAGGCAAGTCTGTTCAGTACCGAGAAAGGGACTTATTCGGGAGATGGTACTATTGCTTATGGTGAGAAGACTTTCGATGAAGCTTACAAGGATGGAGAGAATCTGGTTGAGTTGACAATAAATCTGGATTATGACAATTATGGAGGTAATAAGCGTAAACCTACCTCTATCATTATTGTAGCTTCGGCAAGTAAATATGGTGATTACTTTGCTGGAAGTACCGGTAGTAAAATGTGGCTTGACGATATGGAGTTGATTTATGAATAAACTTAGATAAAGTAAATTTGTGAAAAAAATAGTTTATATATTGTTGTGTCTGATGTGCGGCATCGTAGAGATGCACGCACAGGATACTCAGAAGAAACTTCCCCCTAAAGTGTTTGTACCTAAGGGGCAATGGATTGTAGGAAGTAATGTTTCTTATTCTGAGCATACAGAAAGTAATTATGACTTTCTGGTCGTGGAAGGAGTAAATTCGGATGGTTATAAATTTAAGATAAGTCCGATGTTTGCTTATGCACTGAAGGATAATATGGCGTTGGGAGCTCGTTTCAATTATTCACGTACACTTGTTCGTATGGATGAAACTCAGATTAATCTGGATGATGAAAACCAGTTTGATGTGAATAATATCTATCAGCTTAAGCATTCGTATTCAGCGATGGCTATTTTCCGTAGCTATATTCCGTTGGGAGAAAGTAAACGTTTTGCATTGTTTAGCGAAACTCAGTTGGAAGTTGGAGGAAGTCAGTCTAAAGTATCCAATGGACGTGGAGAGGAACTTACTGGAACTTATTCTACTTCTGTAGATATGGGACTTGGAGTTAGTCCGGGGCTAGTTGCATTTATCAATAATTATACGGCGGTGGAAGTCAGTGTCGGAGTATTGGGAGTGAATTTAAGTAAGAAGAGACAGACAACTAATCAGGTGGAAACTGGAGAACAATCGTCTACTTCTGCGAATTTTAAAATTAATATATTCTCAATAGGATTGGGAATTGCATTTTACTTATAATTATGGTAATATTGTTGCGTTTATATAGTTTGATATTATTTATTCTATTGGGAACTTCCTGGGTTATGGCTCAGGTGGCTTCTGATTCGATTGTAAAAATTCATCCTGATACTGTCTATAAGTTTATACATGTACATGATACCGTATATGTATCAAATTCTGAGTTGAAAGCTCCAGTCGATTCGTCACGTATTATTTATACTAAGCCAGTAGGACGTTATAATCGTGGTATTACCAATTACCGTTTCATCCCTAAAAATAAATGGATTGGTGGTGTTACTTTCTCTGTGTTTAGTTTTGAAGCTGACAATAGTCGTGTCTTGTTTTCTTTGTTAAAAGACATTGATGTGAATCTTCGTACATTGAGTGTGCATCCGTTTATTGGTTATGCGGTAAAAGATAATACAATAATTGGAGTAAAACTGGGGTATTCAAGAGTGTCTGGAGCAATCAATAATTTTGCTTTAAATATAGATGATTTGGACGTTTCTTTGAAAGATATTCATTATTCAGAAGATTTGTATTCTTTTAATTTGTTTCATCGTTCGTATATAGGTATTGATCCAAAAGGATTATTTGGCTTATTCAATGAAACTACTATAGGGTATAATACCGGTTCTTCACGTTTTTCTCGTGGGGCTGATGAAACCTTGAAATATACGGATACAACCATCAATCAGTTACACTTTGGTATTAATCCGGGTATTGCCATTTCTGTTATGCCTAATGTGGGAGCTGAAATTTCATTTGGGGTGGCAGGTTTTACCTATAATTGGGAAAAACAGAAGAAAAGTTCGGGAGAGACTGGTAAACGAACCAACAGCGGAGCCAATTTTAAAATTAATTTGTTGAATATCAATATCGGTTTAACCGTATGCATCTGATGATATGAAGAAGATAATATATAAAATAGCAGGGGTCTGTCTTTGTTTAATAGTATGTTTGCTCACTGCTTGTTTGAAAAATGACTTTCCTTATCCTACGGTAAAACTCTATATCACCGATATGACTGTAGAAGGACAAGTGGGAAATGCAGTAATTTCGAATGATGAACGGAAAGTAACCCTACAATTGAATGAAACTGTAAATCCAAAGAAAGTAAAGATTCACTCTTTGGAAGTAACAGAAGGTGGAAAGGCTTCGATTGAACCAGAATCGATTGTTGATTTGAGCCAACCGTTGAATATAACTTTGTCCTTGTATCAGGATTATATTTGGACAGTGGTAGCCGAACAGACAATTGAACGGGTATTTACTGTAAATGGTCAGATTGGTCAAGCTTATTTTTATCCGGAAGAAAGGGAAGCTGCGGTGAATATTCCTCGGGCACAGGGTCTGAAATCGATTCAATTGACTGCATTGAAATTAGGTCCGGAAGGCTCTACACAAAATGGAACAACTGCACTCCCTGAATTACAGTGGGAGAACAAAGGAGCATTTGCAACTGCTAAAGTACAGGTGAAATATAGTGATTTCATTGATGAAGAGTGGACTTTATATGTAAACCTTACAGATATAAATGTAGGGGTCAATAGTGTAGATGCTTGGACTAATGTAGCTTGGGTTAACGGATTTGGACGTCAAGGTGCAGAAAATGGCTGTGAATATAAAAAGGATGGAGAGCAGGATTGGATTCGCGTAAGCAGTTCGGACATAACTCATGAGGGGGGTAACTTTAAAGCTCGTCTGATTCATTTGGATGCTGCCACTACTTATGTTTGTAGAGCTTACTCGGGAGAAGAGTATGGAGAGGAAACAAAGTTTACCACTGGAATTGCTGCTACAGTTCCTAACTTAGGCTTCGACGAATGGCATAAGGAAGGAAAAGTAATATGTCCTTGGAAAGAAGGAGGTATATCTTATTGGGATACAGGAAACTGGGGAAGTACAACTCTTTCTGCTAATGACAATATTACTCAGCCTACTTCTGATGTTTGGAGCGGAGCGCCTCAGGGAGGTCAGGCTGCCATGTTAGGTTCTAAGTTTGTAGGGCTTGGTTCTTTCGGTAAATTTGCTGCCGGTAACTTGTTCTTGGGTGAATATAAGGAAACAGACGGCACAAATGGTATATTAGGATTTGGAAGGGAGTTTACTGCGCGGCCTACTAAGCTGAAAGGATATTTTAAATATACAAGTTCCATTATCAAATATGCCGATAAGGCTCATGAGGATTTAAAGGGCAAACAGGATACTTGTATCATATGGGTTTCACTGGGAGATTGGGATGAACCTGTAGAGATACGTACAAATCCACAAAATTCGAAGTATTTTACGAAAACAGATCCTCATATTATTGCTTACGGAGAAATGAATTGCAGTGAAACCATGTCTGAGTATCGTGAGTTCGAGATTGAATTGGAGTATCGTGATACAGACCGTGTACCTAAATATTTGCTGATTGTTTGTTCGGCTAGTAAATATGGAGATTATTTTACTGGAGGTGCCGGTTCTACCATGTGGGTAGACGAATTCAGCTTGGAGTATGATTATGATCAGTAGAATCTGTCGTATATGATAAACTTATGTTCTATAAAGTTTATTGAAATAGCGATAAAGTGTTTTACAAAAAGAGTCCGGATTTTATTCGGACTCTTTTTGTATATATAATGTTTTTGTAAGTTGTGCTATTCACTGTTGCGATATTCTAACGGACTCATTCCGACATACCGTTTGAAGTATTTTCCAAAGAAGGACATATTGGCAAAATTTAAAGAATCGGATATTTCCTGTATTGACAGCTTGGTAGACTTCAACTGTGATTTAGCATCCATAATTACCATTCTTGAGATAATTTCCATGCATGTATTCCCTGTAACTTGTTTCACTGTAGTACAGAGATGAGCGTGAGTAATGTTCAATTTTTCTGCATACCAAGATACATTGCGAACCTGATTATAGTTTTGCATTACTAATTGCGTAAAACTTTTGCAGAGCTGTTCGCTTTTGGAAATATTACTGGTAGCTTCTTCCGGTTTGTTACGGTATATTGTCGCTATTCCAGTATGGATGTTGTTATAAAGGTGAGGAGTAATCAGTTTGCGGGTCGTTTCGTTGAAGAACTCGTATAATTTGATTAAAAAGCAGAAATAATCTTCTAATAATTGGGCACCCTTTGGTTTGAGAGATATGACAGGACGTCCTAAGGTAATATATAATGTATCTAAGGCTGAGCGTGTAAGTGCCGCCTGGTTAATGTACTGCGAAGAAAATCCTCCGAAATAGATTTTCAGATTACCTTCTACTTTATGAACCTGGAAGATACTTCCAGGCATGATAGTGACAAAATCGTTTGCTTGTACTTTTATCCGATTAAGGTTGATAGAGGCTTCGATTTCCCCATCCATACAAAGTACAAATATTTCCGATTTTAACCGACATGGAAAGTTGGTATATAAACTTAGTAATTCCTTACTGATTCCTGTTCCAATAATCCATTCTTCTGGCAATTCTATTTTGGGCAGTTCCTTTTCCATTTTATTTTCTCTTTTTGCAAAGATAAAATTTTCTGAAATATTGACTATAATTATTTCTCTTGGAATACTGGATAAGCTATATAAATTAATGATTTATATAATAAATTCTCATTGTAAGGTAAAAAATGGAACAAAAATAAGATAAATAGACCTTGTGAGTATTGTGAAATGTGGGTTACTTTGCAACCGATTTTAAGAAACAATACCGAGTGTATCTGTTTTTATTAATAACTGTTTAGAAAATAATAAGGATGAAAAAGAATTTGTTTTATTACATGCTTGCTGTATTGTGTACAGTGACATTGTTTACTTCTTGTAGTGATGATAATGGTGGAGATACTCCTAATCCTGTGAATCCTTTGGTGGGAACTTATGGACTGGCTGATTATACTACAGAAGATTTTGTTGTAACTGAAGGAGAGAATCCAATTAAAAATTTCCCGATATCAGGTCCTTTGTATGCAGAATGGGAAGCCAATGATGCTTTTACAGTAGTAGCTTCAGGAATGTTCCGTATGATGGGAGCTGCTCTTCTTCCTCAAGTTTTAAATACTGTGGAATTAAAGGAGGATGGAAATATCATAGCCTCTTATGTGGATAAGCCGACTTTAAAGGGCACTGATCAGTTAATGAATTGGGCAATGGGGGGAATGTTGATGCAGACTTTTCCGAAAGAATCAGAAATTACTTCTTTAGCGGCTGTATCTGGCTTTACTACATCACCGGAAGGATTGGCGACTTGGAGTGAAAGTAACGGAAAACTCTTGGTGAAGTTGAATATAGCTAATATCTTAGGTGCATCGCTTGGAGGACAGGATGTAAGCGGCTTGGAAGAAATTATCAATCAGGTATTGATGTCTGAACCTTCTGTTTTGAAGGCGATGTTGAAAAGTATGTTTCAGATTGATTTGACTAATGTATCAGATGCAACAATCAAACAGTTGCAGGGATGGGCTTTGAATGGTATTCCGATGAACAAGAAAGAAGAAGCCGGAAAGGTCTATTTATACTTAGATAAGTCAGCATTTGATTCTATGATGACTCTTCGTGAAACTGAAGAAGTTGATGATTGGGGAACACCTGTGATGAAAAATGATTTGATGTATGTATGGGATGCATTGGTAGCTGCTAATTTAATTCCAGAGGAAGCAGAAACAGCTAGTGCATTGTTGCAGCTTATTTCAGGTTATTGGAGTAAAACTGAAACCTTCAATATTGGTTTGGATTTGACAAAGAAATAATGAACTTCTTATGTTAAGGAATAAAGCGATACTGATATTCAGTATCGCTTTATTTTTTTCAATAAGGGGCATAAGCTGTCCGTATTGAGTAATAAGATAAAGTTTTACTATATTATTTTTCAAGTTATGAAGGAGATAAATTGGATGATGTTCCTGATAGTAAACTTTGGATAGATAAAGTATATCAGAAATAAAGAATTTTGCTATAAAAAAGGAGGCCTGTCTCATTCATTGCCAGTACTTTCAAGTGAGTACTGGAGTTTTTTCTTGAAAGGAGTAGAATTTTTCCCAATGATGAGTTCACTACTTACAAGTAAGGACTGGTGAGAATACTTGTAAGCTGAGGCTCTATTGTCATTTGCATTGGCTTTGTTTTTCTTACAAAGTGTTTTTTGTGTCTTACGGAATTATTATTTCAGATAGATAGGGTAGGGAGAAAAGAATGAAAAAGCCTTCATGCTTTTCTCCTTTCTGTTGTATTGATAATTTGCAGGAAAAAAGTGTGAAGGCTTGATGGATACCTATTAGAATTCGTAGCCAAATCCTAAGTTAAGGTAGATGGGATACATTGCAAATGAAATAGTATTGAAGTCTTTTTTAAACATATCATTCAGTCCCCATGTCAGGTCGGCATGTACAGTAAGATGTCTGTATGCATTCCAGCTTCCTCCAACTTGGAGCCCCCATTGAAATTTTCTCAATTCATTGGAAAAATCGTATGTAGCTGTATTTTCTCCTTGAAAGTCGATGCGTGTTCCGGTCGCATCGGGAGTACGTAAATGACCTTCGTATACATTACCGGAGAATTCTCCATCCATCATATAAGAGAAATAGGGACCTGCCGATAGTTTCCAACGTTTGCTTATTTGATATCTGGCTAATATCGGAAAAGTAAGTAATGACATTTTCACTTTGGTATTTACTCCACCGGTCCATAAACCTTCTACCTTGCCACCTACTTCATTGAAAATAGCCATGCCATAGTTTTTTACAGTAGCATCGGTTGTCATATCTTTTTTGTCTAAACGGAATCCTATGCTGACTCCCCATTTCTTTTGGACATCAATCCACTTGGTGGCGCTTCCCTCCAATGTGATTGCCAATCCGGGGGAATAACTGTCAAGACTTCTGATTTCTTGTGGAAGAGGAAGTGGAGAAGTCCCTCCGATATTAACTCCGGCTTTGAATTCATAATCTAATCCATGCAGAGAAGACCAAAGCAGCCCTTTGTGTTCTGAATCTGTCGACTGGGCATAGACCGACTGTATTCCTGCTGCTATAAAGGCAGTCAGAATGAAAAGATATTTTGTTATTTTCATTTTTGCTTATTTTTTAGTTTTCTTCTTCACATTCTATTTTCACTTCATCAATTTGCAACTGGCTTCCTACTGCTCCTTCAAAGTAAGCACCACGTATGCTGGAGGAAAATACTACAGCGAGTTTGTATTTGCCGTTTTTCAATCCGTCTTCATCGATAGTTTTACCGTTCTGAGGTTCGAAAGGCAGATCGAATGAGGTCCATTGGTCTGTTTCTATGGTTTTTTCTATACGTGCCAGTGCTACGATGTGTTGTGCTTTTTCGTTACCGGGGGTAAACAAGTCTCCGTCTAAAGAAAAATCACTCGTAGGGGCTTCGTATAATACTGCATATATATCACCGGTATCAGTTTTTCCACTAACAACTTGTCCGGCTTTATCCGTAAATACATCTCCTGCTTTATATTTGTAATATCCGGTCATACGAATAGGTTTACGGGTGAAGGTAAATCCGAACTGGGTTGCTTGTAAAGGGGCAATAACTGCATTGGTTGCATCGAATGATCCCACAAAGAGGTTTCCGGCAGCTATAGGCATTTTGGTCATGCTTCCAAAAGAACCTGTACTTCGTGTGGTAAGAGTGATGCATTTTCCTTCTTTGCCTCCACTGGTCTGTACTGTAGGATAATCTTCTGCACTTTTAGCCATACCGCATAACTTGTATCCTGGATTACCACTGGCCCACTGCATAATTCCGTTGATGTCTGTAATATAGAGAATGTGGTAAGGATTGATTTCACGTAAGTTTTCAAAAGAATATTCTAATGGCAACTTGATTTTATACATGTTTAATGTATAGGTAGAATGATTGTTACCATCTTCTGAGGTGACGGTAAAATTACGCTGGGTTTGCGTACTGAAATCATAATAGGGAGGATTGTCTCCGGCTTCTTTTTTATCAGGAACGATACTTGCTCCTTCGGGAAGTTCGAAGTTTAACTCCTGAGCCGCAGTGTTGGCTCCGTCGAATACGTAAATGTCTATTTCCCGACTTATTTCATTGATATTTAGCAATTGAATATTGGCTCCACTACATCCGTCTATTGCAGCTTCTACATTCAGAGCTTCGTCTTGAATGCACGAGGTGCTGGCTATAACGAGCAGTATACTTGTAAATACATGCGTTAGTTTCATCTTTTATCTGATTAAAAATTAGAATTTTATGGCTTGCAAAGATAGATAAAAGACTTTAATAAACATCTTTGTAATAAGTAAATTTAGCCTTGTATAATATTTTGTAAGAGTGTGAATAAATATACTATCCTATTGTATGATAGCATATATTGGTACTTTTTCTTCTCGGGTATGGAAAGAAGAAAACCCTTTGTTCTTCTCTTTGTATAAGAGAAAGAAACAAAGGGTTTGTGTAAAATTGTATGGATGTAGTGTTTTATACAATACCTTGAGCCATCATTGCTTTGGCTACTTTCATGAAGCCGGCTACATTGGCACCTTTTACGTAGTTAATATAACCGTCTGGTTCTGTACCATATTGTACACAAGCTTCGTGAATGTTTTTCATGATGCTTTTCAGTTTTTCATCTACTTCCTCCTGACTCCAGCTCAGTTTGATAGAGTTCTGGGTCATTTCCAGACCTGATACTGATACACCACCTGCATTGGCAGCTTTACCTGGTGCGTAGAGAATCTTGGCTTCCTGGAATACACGGATAGCTTCCGGAGTAGAAGGCATGTTTGCTCCTTCAGATACAGCAAATACTCCGTTTGCGATAAGTGCTTTTGCATCGTCGCCGTTGATTTCGTTCTGGGTAGCAGAAGGAAGAGCAATGTCTGCTTTTTCATTCCATGGGCGAGCACCTGCTACGTATTTGCAACCATATTTCTCTGCATATTCACGAATACGTCCGCGGTACAAGTTCTTCAATTCCATGATATAATCCAGTTTCTCACGGTCGATACCGTCTGGATCGTAAATATAGCCGTCTGAATCTGACATTGTGACTACTTTAGCTCCAAGTTGAATTAATTTTTCAACAGTGTATTGAGCTACGTTACCTGAACCTGAAACCAGACAAGTCTTACCTGCAATGTCAATATTACGTGTTTTCAACATTTCCAACAGGAAGTAGATGTTACCGTAACCAGTTGCTTCCGGACGGATAAGTGAACCACCAAATTCACGACCTTTACCTGTCAATACACCTGTGAATTCGTGTGCCAGTTTTTTGTACATACCAAACATGAATCCAACTTCACGTCCACCTACACCGATATCACCTGCCGGTACGTCTGTTTCAGGACCGATGTGACGCCAAAGTTCCAACATGAATGCCTGACAGAAACGCATTACTTCAGCGTTAGATTTGCCGCGCGGAGAGAAATCTGAACCACCTTTACCTCCACCCATCGGAAGAGTGGTCAGGGAGTTTTTGAATGTTTGCTCGAAAGCAAGGAATTTTAAGATACCTAAGTTTACTGAGCTATGGAAACGGATACCACCTTTGTAGGGGCCGATGGCGTTGTTGTGTTGTACACGATAACCCATGTTAGTCTGGATATTACCTTTATCATCCATCCATGTTACACGGAATTGGTATACTCGATCTGGAATGCAAAGACGTTCAATCAGGTTTACTTTGTCGAATTCCGGGTGTTTGTTGTACTCTTCTTCAATCGTGCTTAAAACTTCTTCTACTGCCTGATGATACTCAGGTTCGTTAGGGAATCTTCTTTTTAAATCTTCCAATACTTTAGCTGCATTCATAATTCTATTTGTATTATCTGTTAATAGAGCTTTTTACCGCTGACAAAATTATGTATAAAATTTGTTTTGTGCAACATTTTATAAACAAAAACAAAGAAAGAGTATCAAAAAATACAAAATGTAAGCTTTGTTATGTTGAAATGCTTATTTATTCCTTGCTTTTATTGACTTGGTGATGGGTATAAATACTAATGCTCCTGAGATAAGGATAGCTACAATGAGTGGCCCGTCTATACGAGGTGCGGATGTTAATACTAAAAAACAAAGTAAGGCCCAAAAGAGGGTAAGAATGATGCATTGTGTGTGGGTTAGTGGTTTTCTCATGGTATATGGTTCGGATAGAAATAAAAAAGGATGAAGAACTAATGTGTAAAATTCTTCATCCTTTATTTGTGGGTTGATTATTTCTCAGTACATTTCATTTTCTTTGCTACTATCGCATCAATACAAGCAATGGCTGTGATGTTAACGATATCGCGTACTGAACTTTCAATGTCAGTAAAATGAATTGGTTTGTTCAGTCCCATCTGGATGGGGCCAATAACTTCTGTTTCACTCATATTTTGTATGAGCTGGTAAGTGGCATTGGCCGAACTTAGATTTGGGAATACCAGAGTGTTGACTTCTTTTCCTTTAAGGCGGGTAAACGGATACTTCTCATCGCGTAACGCATTATCAAGAGCAAATTTTACCTGCATTTCTCCATCGATGGCAAGCTCGGGGAATTCCTTGTGCATGGTAGCTATGGCTTCATGTACTTTGGCTGGGCTTCCTTCTGTGTCCGAACCGAAATTGGAATACGATAGCATGGCAATTACAGGTTCCTGGTTGAAGAAGCGTACTGCTTTTGTAGCCAGTTTTGCAATATCGACCAATGTTTCTGTATCGGGATGGCGATTGATTAGTGTATCTGCAATGAAATAGGTACCTTTCTTTGAATTAAGGATATGCATTGTTCCAAAATGGTTGTAACCGGGTTGGATACCGATTACTTCCTTGGCCACTTTGATGGTATTCGAATATTTTGTATAAAGTCCGGTTACAAAAGCATCGGCATCTCCTGTTTCTACCATCATCATACCAAAGTAGTTACGTTCGAACATCTTATCGTTGGCTTCCTGGAAGTTGGCACCTTCGCGCGCACGTTTTTCACATAAAATGTGTGCATAGCGTTCGCGGCGTTCAGCTTCTCGGTCGTGACGAAGATTTACGATTTCTATGCCTTCCAGACTGAGGTCGAGTTCTTTAGCCAGTTTTTCGATACGTTCTTCATTTCCTAATATAATAGGATGACATAATCCTTCAGACTTGGCTTCAACGGCTGCCTTTAGCATGTTTGGGTGACCGCCTTCAGCGAATACCACACGTTGTGGGCAACGGCGGGCTGTATCGTATAACTGACGGGTCAGTTTGTTTTCTTGTCCCATCAGTTCGCGCAGGTGGTTCTTGTATTCTTCCCAGTCAGTGATTTGCTTACGTGCTACTCCCGATTCCATAGCTGCTTTTGCTACAGCCATAGATACTTCTGTAATAAGGCGTGGGTCAACCGGTTTTGGAATGAAATATTCGGGACCGAATGTCAGGTTGTTTACATGATAAGCTTCGTTCACTACATCAGGAACCGGTTTCTTGGCTAAAGAGGCTATAGCATGTACGGCTGCCAGTTTCATTTCTTCGTTGATGGCAGTGGCACGTGTATCAAGAGCTCCTCGGAAAATATAAGGGAAGCCGATAACGTTGTTTATCTGGTTGGGATAATCGGAACGTCCGGTAGACATTAATACGTCTGGGCGTGATGCCATTGCATCTTCGTATGAAATTTCCGGAGTCGGATTTGCCAGAGCAAATACAATCGGATGGCTTGCCATGCTACGTACCATATCCTGACTAAGTACATTGCCTTTTGACAATCCCAAAAATACATCAGCTCCTTTGATTGCCTCTTCCAATGTATGTATATCGGTGCGGTCGGTTGCAAAAAACTTCTTTTGCTCATTCAAGTCTGCACGGGTTTTGGAAATTACTCCCTTGCTATCGAGCATGACAATGTTTTCCAGACGTGCTCCTAAAGCAATGTAGAGTTTTGTACAAGATACAGCAGAGGCTCCTGCACCGTTGACTACAATTTTAACATCTTCAATTTTTTTGCCGGCAACTTCCAATGCATTGAGCAATCCGGCACTTGAGATAATTGCAGTACCGTGCTGGTCATCGTGCATAACAGGAATGTCCAATTCTTCTTTTAGGCGCTGCTCGATTTTAAAGCACTCAGGGGCTTTGATATCTTCCAGGTTGATACCGCCAAATGTGGGAGCTATTGCCTTGACTGCTTCGATAAATTTGTCAGGGTCTTTTTCATTTACTTCAATATCAAACACGTCAATACCTGCATAAATCTTGAAAAGCAAACCTTTTCCCTCCATGACAGGCTTACCACTCATCGCACCAATATCTCCGAGTCCTAAAACGGCTGTTCCATTGGATATTACGGCTACTAGGTTTCCTTTAGCTGTATAGTCATATGCTGTTTTAGGATCTTTTTGGATTTCCAGACAAGGTTCTGCTACTCCGGGAGAGTAGGCTAATGATAAATCTCTTTGTGTTTGATAAGGTTTGGTTGGAATAACCTCAATTTTCCCTGGCTTACCTTGAGAATGATATAATAAGGCAGCCTCTTTTGTTATCTTAGTCATATTTCTATTGGTTTTGTTTATATTCGTATTATGTGTCGTACAAATGTAGGAATAAAATAACAAATGGAAGATTATTTTATTTAAAAAACCATAAACTGTTTATTCTTCTTCAAGGTTTTTGTCGGTACAATCGGTCAATTAATAGGATAAATTTGCCTATCTGTAAGGATAACCGAACATTATGGTTATTGTTAGTTAAAACAGGGAGTTAAGGAGTAATTTTTTTTCTATCTTTGCAAAGATAAAAACTAAGTAGCGTTGAAAAGTTTTCAATACTAAGGGATGTTTTTGGGGAAATAGTGAATGAAATATTAATTATTTTTTAAAATGAATATGAGAGTGGAAAAAAACAGAAGTTTTTCTTCAAGCCGAATAGCCATGGTGGCATTAGGTATGTTTTTGCTGACTGCTTGTGGTGGTCAAGGCGGAATGAAATTAGGTGACGATGAGTTTGCTGTAGAGACAGTTTCGTTTACTTCAAGTGAACAGACTACACAGTATCCTGCAACAATTAAGGGTTTGCAAGATATTGAAATTCGTCCACAAGTATCTGGATTTATTGTAAAGTTGTGTGTGGATGAAGGTGCAACTGTACGTAAAGGACAGGCTTTGTTTGAAATTGATCCTACTCAGTATAAAGCTGCTTATGATCAGGCTAAAGCTGGAGTGGAATCAGCTGAAGCAAATCTGAAAACTGTAGCAGAAACTGAAGTAAATAAGAAAATGCTTCATGAACAGAAAATCATCAGTGATTTTGAATATCAAACAGCTGTGAATAATTTACTTACAGCAAAAGCAAATGCAGCGCAGGCTAAAGCTGCTTATGCTGCAGCAAAGCAAAATTTAGGATTTTGTACAGTGACAAGTCCTTCTGATGGAGTGATTGGTACTTTCCCTTATCGTGTAGGTGCCTTAGTGAGTCCTTCGGTTGCCGAACCTCTGACAACAGTTTCTCAGATTGGTGATATGTATGTGTATTTCTCTATGACAGAAAAACAGTTGCTGGACTTGACACGTGCGGGTGGTACACTGAAGGAACAATTGGAAAAAATGCCTGCTGTACAGTTGCAATTGGCTGATGGAACTCTTTATGCAGATAGTGGAAAAATTGATGCTGTAAGTGGAGTGATCGATCAGACAACGGGTTCGGTAAGTATGCGTGCTATTTTCCCGAATAAACAGAATATTTTACGTAGTGGAGGTATGGCTAATGTTGTTTTCCCATATGCAATGGAAAATGTAATATTGATACCTCAGACTGCTACTCAGGAAATTCAGGATAAGAAGTTTGTATATGTACTTCAGGCTGATAGTACATTGAAGCATACAGAGGTAAAGATTTCCAATCTGAATGATGGAAAAAATTATATAGTAACAAGTGGTTTGAATGCAGGTGATAAAATAGTAGTGGAAGGTGTACAGAATTTGCAGGATGGACAAAAAATAGTTCCCATTACTGTAGCTCAGAAAGAAGCAAAATATCAGCAGGCATTGAAAGACCAGCACGATGGTAATTTTGCTACCGCTTTTAAATAATCGGAAGAATTTAAAACAATATCGTTTATATAATATATAAGGTATAAAATGAAACTAGATAAATTTATTAATCGTCCGGTACTATCAACGGTAATTTCTATCTTGATGGTAATTCTGGGTATAATAGGTTTGGCTACCTTGCCTGTTACACAGTATCCGGATATTGCGCCTCCTACTGTATCAGTACGAGCTACTTATACCGGAGCCAATGCACAAACTGTATTGAATTCAGTAATTGCACCGTTGGAAGATCAAATCAATGGTGTAGAAAACATGATGTATATTCAGTCTAGTGCCTCAAATAACGGTTCTGCAGATATTAGTGTTTATTTTAATCAGGGAACTGATCCGGACATGGCGGCGGTCAATGTTCAGAACCGTGTTTCTATGGCACAAGGATTGTTGCCGGCAGAAGTAACAAAAGTGGGTGTAACCACTCAAAAGCGACAGAACTCTATGTTGCTGATTTTTTCATTGTATGATGCCGAAGACAAGTATAATATTGAGTTTATAGAGAACTATGCGAAGATTAACTTGATTCCGGAAGTTCAGCGTGTGAAAGGTGTGGGTGATGCCAACGTCATGGGACAGGACTACTCTATGCGTATCTGGTTGAAACCGGATGTAATGGCACAATATAAGTTGGTTCCTGCTGATATCTCAGGTGTCTTGGCTGAGCAGAATATTGAAGCGGCTCCTGGACAGTTTGGTGAACGTGGTAACCAGACTTATCAATACACTATTCGTTATAAAGGACGTTTACAGCAAACAGAGGAATTTGAAGATATTGTTGTTAAGGCTTTACCTGATGGTGAAGTGCTTCGTTTGGGAGATGTTGCTCGAATTGAATTGGGACGTTTGGCTTATACTTTCAACAATACAGTAAATGGTCATAAAGCCGTAACTTGTATCGTTTTCCAGATGGCAGGTACCAATGCAACTGAAACCATTAACAATTTGTTGGATGTAATCAGCAAAGCAGAAGAAAGTTTGCCTACAGGTTTAAAGATCAATGTTGCTCAAAATGCAAACGACTTCTTGTATGCTTCAATTCATGAAGTTATCAAGACATTGATAGAAGCATTTATCTTGGTATTTATTGTAGTATATATTTTCTTGCAAGATTTTCGTTCTACTTTAATTCCGGCTATTGCTATTCCGGTAGCATTGATTGCTACTTTCTTTGTTTTGAAACTGATTGGCTTTAGTGTTAACTTGTTGACTTTGTCAGCGATGGTGTTAGCCATTGCGATTGTAGTCGATGATGCGATTGTGGTGGTCGAAGGTGTGCATGCCAAATTGGACCAAGGATACAAATCTGCTCGTGAAGCATCTATTGATGCTATGAGCGAACTCGGTGGTGCTATCGTTTCTATTACCTTGGTGATGATGTCTGTATTTATCCCGGTAAGTTTCATGGGAGGTACAGCTGGTACATTCTATCGTCAGTTTGGTTTGACTATGGCTATTGCCATTGGTTTTTCTGCTTTGAATGCGTTGACTCTTTCTCCAGCTTTGTGTGCTATTTTCCTGAAGCCTCATACAGGAGAGCATGGTAGTAAGAAAAAGATGTCTTTAATAGATCGTTTTCATGTATCCTTTAATGCTGCTTACGATTCATTGCTGAAGAAGTACAAGAAACGTGTTGTATTCTTTATCCATAAAAAATGGTTGTCATTGGGTCTGGTTGGTGCATCTATTGTTTTATTGGTATTCTTTATGAACACTACTCCTACAGGTATGGTTCCAAATGAAGATACAGGTACAATTATGGGTGCTGTAACATTACCTCCTGGTACCTCTCAAGAACGTGCTATGGACGTTTTGGCAAAAGTAGATAGTTTGGTGGCTGTAGATCCAGCAGTTCAATCACGTACTATTATTTCTGGTTATAGTTTTATTGGTGGTCAAGGTCCTTCTTATGGTTCTGTTATCATCAAGTTAAAAGACTGGGAAGAACGTTCTACTATGCAGAATTCTGATATGGTTGTTGCCACTTTGTTTATGCGTGCTCAGAAAGTAATCAAGGATGCACAGGTATTGTTCTTTGCTCCTCCTATGATTCCTGGTTATTCAGTGTCAAGTGATATTGAGTTGAACATGCAAGATAAGACTGGTGGTGATTTGAATCACTTCTTTGATGTGGTAAAGGATTATATCGCAGCATTGGAAAAACGTCCGGAAATTAGTCGTGCACAGACTACTTTCAACCCGAATTTCCCGCAATACCAATTGGATATAGATGCAGCAGCTTGTAAGAAAGCAGGTATTAGTCCGAGTGATATTCTTTCTACCATGCAAGGATATTTTGGAGGTTTGTATGCATCTAACTTTAACCGTTTTGGTAAGATGTATCGTGTAATGATTCAGGCAGAACCTGATGCAACAAAGAATATGGAGTCGCTCAATGGTGTAAAAGTGCGTGCAAATAATGGAGATATGGCTCCGATTACTCAGTTTGTTTCTTTGAAAAAAGTATATGGTCCTGATATTATCAACCGTTTTAACTTGTATACATCAATGAAAGTAATGGTGGCTCCTGCTTCTGGATACACTTCTGGTCAGGCTCTTCAGGCAATTGCGGAAGTTGCAAAGGAAAATCTGCCAACTGGATTTGGTTATGAGTTAGGTGGTATGGCCCGTGAAGAGGCGCAGACAAGTGGAAGTTCTACCGGTATTATTTTCGTATTGTGTTTTGTCTTTGTTTACTTGTTGCTGAGTGCACAGTATGAAAGTTACATCTTGCCGTTGTCAGTATTGCTTTCTGTTCCTTTCGGTTTGATGGGTAGCTTTGTATTTGTAAATGGATTTGCGGCTTTAGGAAGTATTCCTGCATTGAAGATGGTTCTTGGATCCATGTCCAATGATATCTATATGCAGATTGCCTTGATTATGTTGATGGGTCTGTTGGCTAAGAATGCTATTTTGATTGTAGAGTTTGCTCTTGATCGTCGTAAACAAGGTATGAGTATTTCTTGGGCTGCCGTTTTGGGAGCTGCTGCTCGTTTGCGACCGATTTTGATGACTTCTTTGGCGATGATTGTCGGTTTGATTCCGTTGATGTTGGCGATGGGTGTAGGTGCTCATGGTAACCGTACTTTGGGAGCTTCTACTATCGGTGGTATGTTGATTGGTATGATATTACAGATATTCATTGTTCCAGTGCTGTTTGTAATATTCCAGTGGTTACAAGAAAAAGTGAAACCGATGGAATGGGATGGTTTGGATGAAAGTGAAGTACAATCTGAAATTGAACAGTACTCTTTAAAAAATACGAAGAAATAATGAAAAAACAAATTATAGGAATGATGTGTGCAACTGCTATGATGAGCAGTTGCCACATTTACAAGGCATATGACCGTCCGGAATCAATAGATGCTGCGGGTATTTACCGTGATCCGGTATCGGCTGTGGATACATTGGCCGCTGATACCATGAATATGGGAAATTTACCTTGGCAGGAAATCTTCCGTGATGCGAAATTGCAGAGTTTGATAGAAGAAGGATTGGCTAATAATGTAGATATGCAGGCCGCTATCTTGCGGGTGGAAGAAGCAAAAGTCATGTTGACTTCAGCTCGTCTTTCTTATCTCCCTTCTATCAATTTAGCTCCACAAGGAACTTTGAGTAGTTTTGATGGTTCAAAAACTTCAAAAACTTATCAGTTGCCGGTAGCTGCAAGTTGGGAAATCGATTTGTTCGGTAAGTTATTGAATGCCAATCGTAATCAAAAAGCAGCCTATTTGCAGAGTAAATATGCACAGCAGGCTGTTCGTTCTCAGCTGATTTGTGGTATTGCCAATATTTATTATTCTTTGTTGATGTTAGATCGTCAGGTAGAAATTACTACAGAAACATCTGCTATTTACAAGGAAAATGTACGTGTAATGGAAGCTATGAAAATTGCCGGTATGACAACTGAGGCTGCTGTTGCACAGATGCGTGCAGCCAGTCATCAGGTAGAAGCTTCTTTGATGGATTTGAAACGTCAGGTACGTGAAACAGAAAACTCTTTAGCTGTATTATTGGCCAAGGCTCCTCAGACTATTGAAAGAAGTACATTGGATGAACAGGTGATGCCGGAAGAGTTGACTGCTGGTGTTCCTTTGCAGTTGTTGGAGAATCGTCCTGATGTGAAAGTGGCAGAAATGACATTGGCAAGTGCTTATTATACTACCAATCAGGCTCGTGCTGCATTTTATCCTGGCTTGAATATTACTGGTACTGCTGGATGGACTAACAGTGCTGGTGCGATGGTTGTCAATCCCGGAAAAGTGCTGTTGACTGCTATAGGTTCTCTCACTCAACCTATTTTCAACAATGGAAAATTGATTGCTAACCTGAAAGTGTCTAAGGCTGAAGAAAAAATTGCCCAGATGAATTATCAACAGGCTATCCTGAAAGCTGGACAGGAAGTAAGTGATGCATTATTCTTGTATGAAACTCAAAATAAAAAATTACAGGAGGATAAAGGACAGGTAGAACAATTGGACAAAGCTGTAACTTACACCAAAGCGTTGTTCCAAAGTGGAGATGCTACCTATTTGGAAATCCTGACAGCACAACAAAGTTTGCTTAGTGCACAACTGAGTGAAGTGGCTGATAATTTCCAGCGTATGCAGGCTGTAATCAACTTGTATAGTGCATTGGGAGGCGGAAGAGAATAGTTTAACCTTTAAATAAAATAACTATGATTAGTCCTTTAGCTTATGTTGATCCGTCTGCAAAGATTGGAAACAACGTGACTGTCCATCCTTTTGCCTACATTGATAAGAATGTAGAAATTGGAGATGACAATGTGATTATGCCTTATGCGAGCCTGATGAGCGGTACTCGTATGGGAAATGGAAACACCGTGTATCAGGGAGCTGTAGTAGCTGCAACTCCTCAGGATTTTGATTATTCTGGTGAAGAGACCATTGCCCGTATTGGAAACAATAACGTGATTCGGGAAAATGCAGTGATTATTCGTGGAACTCATGTAGAACACGAAAGCTCTATTGGTGATAACAATTTTATCATGACCGGAGCGCGTTTGTCACACGATGTTGAAGTGGGAAGCAAATGTATCATTGGTAATGGTTCGCAGGTTTCTGGTAACTGTAAGATATTTGATAATGCAATTCTGACTTCAAATGTCTTGATGCAAGGTAAAACCCGATTAGGTAGTTTCTCTATTGTACAAGGTGGATGTCGTTTTATAAAGGATATACCTCCTTTCATCGTAGCAGCGCACGAACCGATTGCGTTTTATAGTATAAATACTGTAGTATTGGAGCATTTTGGATTTTCGGAAACACTGATAAAGCATATTGCTCAGGCTTACCGTATTTTGTATAAGGCCAATACATCACAGCATGATGCTTTACTACGAATAAGAGAACAAATTCCAAATAGTCCGGAAATAGAACAGATTATTGAATTTGTAGAAACATCTAAATTAGGAATCATTCATTAAGCATGAGTAATAACGTAAGGAGGACTAAAAACGATAAAGAACTTTTGCGAAAGCAGATTGTGGATGCCGCTTCCCGTGCTTTTACCAAGTCGGGGATCAGGAGTGTGCGTATGGATGATATTGCTTTTTCGCTCTCTATGTCTAAACGTACTCTTTATGAATTGTTTCATGACAAAGAACAGTTGCTGATGGAAGTCATTCGGATGCATCGGCAGGAAATGAATGAATACATTATAGAGATTGCTTCCAAGGCTGATAATGCTTTGGAAGTAATCTTTGCTTTTTATCGAAGAAAATCGAAAGAATTGTACGAATTGAATCCTCAGTTTCTTCGTGACCTTCGGAAATATCCCAAGGTGTTGGAGTTTATAAGAGAAGAACAACGTTCTTCCGATGCAGCGGCATTAAATCATTTCAATGAAGGGGTGAAACAGGGAATCTTTCGTGAAGATATAAATTTTGAGATTATCAATCAGGCCATGTCTATGCAGTTGGATCTGATTATTCACTCTGATTTATCGGAAAACTATCCATTGTCTGATATTTATAGGGAAATTACTTTTTTGCACATGCGCGGCATTACTACAGAAAAAGGAAGAAAGATGGTAGATGCTTTCTTGTGCGATGTGAGAGAAAAGTAATGAAAAATAAAACTATCTTTGCACTTGTTTTTTAGAAACATGTGCATGAAGAATAAGATATCATTTACATTCCTATTTACTTTATTAGTCGTTGTCGGACTGTTGGCTTTGCATTATCTACCTCCTGTTAAGGTGAATGATAAGCCATTGCGTAAAGTAGATTTACTGGCTGATTTACGTCCGGATATTGTGGAAGTTGCCGATTCGGATACCGTACTTCTTCCTCCTGTAGTAAAGCCGACGTTTGTTGATACTTGCAAGACCGGAATTACCTGCATTGAAGATTACTCAGATTCTACGATGCGTGGGATGACTCATTTTTATGAGGCCTTGACGAATCGTTCTACATTAAATCGTCCGGTTCGTATTGCTTATTTTGGGGATTCATTTATTGAGGCAGATATTTTAACGGGAGATTTGCGTGCAATGCTCCAAAACAAGTTTGGAGGTTGTGGGGTAGGTTATGTATCCGTAACCTCTAAAATAGCAGGTTTCCGTCCTACGGTACTTCATTCTTTCGATGGATGGGAAAGTCATTCCGTGACCGATTCTACTTTTTTTGATGATGCACGCCAAGACTTGTCCAACCATTATTTTATAGCCGGGAAGGGTGCATCTGTTACTTTGAAGGGACAGCGTAAATATGCTTCCCGACTGGATTCCTGTCGTATTTCCACTTTTTATTTCCATACTTCCGATTCGCTGATTCTTTCCGCAAGTATCAATGGGGGTGCTCCTGTCTCTTATCATTTCTCAGGTGCCGAAAGTATGCAGGCGGCTACAGTAGAGGGGAACATCCGGAATATTTGCTGGAAAGTAGAGAAGGTGGATTCTGTAGCTACTTTCTATGGAGTGACAATGGATGGAGAAGAAGGAATAACATTGGATAACTTCAGTACTCGTGGTAGCGGAGGACAGCAGTTAGGGCGGATACCAATGGCTACCTTGAAAGCTTACAATCGTTTGCGTACATACGATTTGATTGTATTGCAATATGGGTTGAATGTGGCTTTTCAGGAAGGGAAAGACTATTCTTATTATAAAGTTCCAATGGCAAAAGTGGTAAACCGTTTGAAAGAGGCTTTTCCAGAAGCTTCTATTCTGATTGTGGGAATAGGAGACAGAGAATATAAGGATGAAAATGGAGAACTTCGTACCATGCCGGGAGTGAAAAATCTGATTCGTTATCAACAGGCTTTAGCGGCAGAAACTCATGTGGCTTTTTGGAATTTATTTCAAGCCATGGGAGGTGAAGGAAGTATGGTGGAAATGGTAAACAGCAAGCCTTCTATGGCAAATTACGATTATACGCATATCAACTTTAGAGGCGGTAAACACATTGCCGGTCTTTTGTTTGAAGCTTTGATGTACGGTAAGGAACAACATGAGAAACGGAAAGCGTATGAAGCAGAATAAATACAGGCTGATTGCGTGGTGCGTATGTGTATGGATGGTTATGAGCGGATATGCACAAGACCCTTTGCCTCGAAAGGCTAAAGCTGATACACATTCTACTCCGGTATATGTCAGTAAAGAAATAAAGCAATTGCTGAAGCTGTTGACCGTAGAATCTCCTATGCCTGATAGTTTCAAAGGTGTACAAGAAAATGAGATATTCGATCCAACTTTTTCTTTAGCACCTTTTTGGGAAAAATTGTGTAAGCTGGAAAAGCCGGTACGTATTGTACATATAGGCGATTCACATGTGCGTGGACACGTATTTCCTTATATTGTTCGCAGTTATTTGGAAGAAGATTTTGGAAGAAATGCAGTAGAACCTATTCCCTTAACTTATCAGACATCCGGAATTGCAAAAGAAACGGGTAACGTAGGAGTGATATATCATGTAATAGGAGTGAATGGAGCTACTTGTGGTACTTATGCTACAGAAGAGCGTATGCGTGAGGTAACTTCTCTTCAGCCCGACTTGGTGATTCTTTCTTTTGGAACAAATGAGGCACATGGCAGACGGTATGCACAGACATTGCATACAGTAGAAATGAAGCATTTGATTGATAAAATCAAGTCGGAATGTCCGAATGTGACTTTTCTGCTGACTACTCCTCCGGGAGCTTATGTGCGTAACGGACGAAGGGGACGTGTCATAAACCCTCGCACTTCTTTAGTGGTCGATACTCAGCTAAAATTTGCGGAAGAGAATCAATTGGCAGTATGGGATATGTATCATGTGGCAGGAGGAAGTCAATATGCCTGCCGGAATTGGACTGCAGCTCATCTGTTCCAGCGTGACAAAATTCATTTTACACGCGAAGGATATATTTTACAAGGATTATTATTACACGAAGCATTGATAAAAGAATATAATAAATATGTGGGAAATAGACTGGAGTAAACTGACCGATATATTGACGTACGATCCTAAGCAGCCGATGATATTCAGCAGTGGACTGTTTTTGTTCTTGTTTTTAGGGTTCAGTCTGGTGTATATGCTGCTGCAGCGGAAAACTACTGCACGGCTGTTGTTTGTATCGTTATTCTCGTATTACTTTTACTATAAAAGTAGTGGTGTCTACTTTTTCTTGCTGGGCATTGTCACGGTGAGCGATTTTCTGCTGGCTCGCCAGATTGCTCGTATCGAAACATTGTGGAAGCGTAAAATGCTGGTAACCCTCAGTCTTGCAATTAATTTAGGACTGTTGTGCTATTTTAAATATACCAACTTCTTTTACGAAATGCTGGCTCCCTTATGGAATGGTACATTCGAGCCATTGGATATTTTCCTGCCGGTGGGTATTTCGTTTTTTACTTTCCAGTCGTTGAGTTATACACTCGATGTGTATCGTCGTGATTTGAAGCCGCTTGACAATCTGCTGGATTATGTGTTCTACGTATCTTTCTTCCCGCAGCTGGTTGCCGGTCCTATTGTACGTGCCCGCGATTTCATTCCTCAAATCCGTCAACCCCTGTTTGTGTCGAATGAAATGTTCGGACAGGGTGTGTTTTTCATTATAAGCGGTCTGTTTAAAAAAGCAGTTATATCCGATTACATCAGCATTAATTTTGTAGAAAGAATCTTCGATAATCCCGGGCTTTATTCCGGTATAGAGAATCTGTTTGGGGTATATGGATATGCCCTTCAGATTTATTGCGATTTCTCCGGTTATAGTGATATGGCTATTGGTATTGCTTTGTTATTGGGGTTCCGCTTTCCTATCAACTTTAATTCTCCTTACAAGTCGGACAGTGTGACCGAATTCTGGCACCGTTGGCATATCTCGTTGTCTACCTGGTTGCGCGATTATCTTTATATTTCGCTGGGAGGAAACCGGAAAGGGAAACTGCGCACTTATATTAATCTGATATTGACTATGCTTTTGGGAGGACTCTGGCATGGAGCTTCCTGGAACTTTATCGTATGGGGAGGACTCCATGGCGTGGCTTTGGCAATACATAAATTTCTGCGTAGTTTGTTGAAACGCCCTAAACATTACCAGAGTACCGGAATAAAGAAATTCTTTGCAGTCGTACTGACTTTTCATTTTGTATGCTTCTGCTGGATATTCTTCCGTAATACAACATTTGAAGCCTCTATGACTATGATCCGGCAGATTGTTACTGCTTTCCATCCGGAGTTGTTGGGACAATTGCTTACCGGTTACTGGGAGGTCTTTGCCTTCATGCTTATCGGGTATCTGTTGCACTGGTGTCCGGACAGTTGGCAGAATTACTTCTGCCGTGGTGTAGTGCGTCTACCACTTGTAGCACAAGCCTTGATTTTAATAGGACTTATTTATATCGTAATTCAGGTAAAAAGCAGCGATATCCAGCCGTTTATTTATTTCCAGTTCTAACAGATAAAGAAAAATAGCAGCAAAAGAGGTATGAAAGAGGCATACATCTTTTGCTGCATATAAAGTCAGGCTTTCAGAACCACTCGGTCGCCGGCTCGTTGTGCCATCAGACTTTGGGTCTGGTGCAATTCCTTATAACGCTGCATAATTTCGTTACAGCGTTGCGGGTCATTGGCTATTTCCGGTTTGCTTAGTGCCTGTAACGTATGTTTCATTTCTTCGGTAACGATAGCTAACTTGAAATCCAGCAGCAAGCGAGGAACAAGTTCGTACAGACGTTCTTCGTCAGTCACAATTTTCTGTTCCTTGGAGTGATATTTACTAAGCTGATAGCGGTCGCTTGCCATTTCTACTGCCAGTTTGCTTATTTCCGGATCGGGAGAAGCAATGAAGTAGCGTTCTGCTATAAAATTTTCGTCATGTATATGCGTTTCAGCTTCTTTCAAAACTCTTCGGTGCAGGGCATCGTGAAACTGCAGTTCATCTTCTGCCAGTCCGGAAGAGATGCATTCGGTTACTGTAAAAGGAAGCTGCTCTCCATCTTCATTTTCGATATAACACATCACTTTCTCGCCGTACCGAATCAGTACGCGCATCAGTTCCTGTTCTTTCTCGTAGAATATTTTTTGTTCGTTGCCTGTAACGGGAATATAAGACTGATAACTGTCTTCCGGCGGAACTATATCTACTGGGAAAGGTGGTTGTAGCTGTTCCGGTTCTGCCGATGAAACCTCGGGAATCAGTTCGGGCAGTGGAGCCGTTTCCGGATATACCTGTGGCGCCTGTTCCTCCTTATTGGTACTGGGGGGAGGAGTTGGAGCAGCAGTAGTCTGCTGTTGGGCACGATACTGTTTTCTCTGTTCTTCCTTGAATTTAGCCTCCCTTGCCTGTTCAGTCAGCTTGGCAGTAGCTTCTACCAATATCTTTTCCTCCATCTGAAGCAGCTGGCTGCATTCGCGGATATAAACAGAGCGGACAATGGCATCGGGAATCACCGATATACTCTTTACGATACTTGAAATCAGTGAGGCACGCTTGATAGGGTCTTTTCCCGCTTCTTCCATCAGAAGATTGGTCTTGAAGCGGATAAAGTCCACCTCATGTCCGTTGATGTAAGCCTGATAATCGGTTGCATTATGTTTTCGTGCAAAACTATCGGGGTCATCACCGTCAGGAAGCAGACATACCTTGATGTTCATTCCTTCCTCAAGCAACATGTCGATTCCTCGGAGACTGGCTTTGATACCTGCTCCGTCACCATCGTACAGCATCGTGATGTTGTTTGTAAAACGGTGAATCAAGCGGATTTGCTCAGAAGTAAGAGCTGTACCCGATGAGGCTACTACATTTTCTATTCCACTCTGGTGCATGGAAATAACGTCGGTATACCCCTCAACCAGGAAGCAACGGTCTTGTCGCACGATAGCCTGTTTGGCAAAATAGATGCCATACAGCTCCCGGCTTTTGTGGTAGATTTCAGATTCGGGAGAATTGACGTACTTCATCTGTACGTTCTTGGTAGCAGCACTAAGTACACGTCCTCCAAAAGCTACGACCTTTCCGGAAAGTGTATGTACGGGGAAGATGACACGTCCCCAGAAACGGTCTCTCAAACTTCCGTCGTCTTTACGGTAGCACAACCCGGTCTTTACCAGATAGTCTTCCTTAAATCCTTTTTGTATGGCAGCCTTGGCCAGTGCATCGTGGCTTTCTGTACTGAATCCCAACTGGAATTTCTTGATGATATCGTCACGAAAGCCACGTCCTCTCAGATAAGTCATACCGATGCGCTGGCCGTCGATATCGTTGTACAGGATATTCTGGAAATATTCCGATGCGAACTGGTTGACAACAAACAGACTTTCCCGAAGGCTTTGTGCCTGTTTTTCTTCTGTAGTCAGTTCGCGCTCCTTTATTTCAATGTTGTATTTCTTTGCCAGCCATTTCAGTGCTTCATAGTACGAGAGCTGTTCGTGCTCCATAATGAAGTGCACTACGTTTCCTCCTTTTCCACAACTGAAACATTTGCATAATCCTTTGCTGGGTGAAACACTGAATGATGGTGTTTTTTCGTTATGAAACGGGCATAAACCGATGTAGTTCACTCCTCTGCGTCGGAGAGTGACAAATTCGGATACTACGTCTACAATTTGCGCAGCATCGAATATTCGGTCTATGGTAGCTTGGTCAATCATATTAAGAGGCGAAAATAATAAAAATATGTAGAATGTGCAATTCCTTTTTGTTCGCCTCTCTTTCGGGCAGACTGTATGTTAAAATACAAAGGCAATAGAGGCTCCGAATGTAAAGTTGTGCATCGGGGTTTTTCTGCTGTACGAATGTGTCTGACGCGTTCCATCCTCGTTTACCCATGAGTTATTCAGCTCGTAGGTGAGGCGGGGAGCAGCAAAGTCGTAGTCACAATATAGCCGGAGGGCTGCATCTTCTTTATACCGGTAGGTAAATGAAAATCCAGTCCCTATTTTATAGGTCGAACTTCTTTGTATCCTTAGAAACTCTTCGTCTGCAAAAGTACTGTTCAACAATTCGGCTTGACTGATTTGCTCTTGTTGCAAATAGAAGTCAACATCTTCCTTATAGAATTTCTTATATGCTTCTTCACTCACAATCTGTCGGTCAAAAATCTGGGGATTGATTCGGCTGAGTGAGTTCAGACTGAAATTGGCCGTTCTTCTGCATCCCATCAGCAGCTTGCTTCCTATCTGAAAGTGCCGGCTCAATGAATAAGAGAAATACACTCCCAAATCGATGTCCAGCATTCCCAAATGGTCCGATTCCAGTCCTTCAAGCAGAAACATATTGACTGGTGCTCCAGCTTGTAAATCGCTGTCCAAATCGAAGTTCTTCAGATTTTCAGTGGGAATATCAGCTGTTACAGGAAGTGTAGCCACCTTCAACCGTCCTCCCATTCCGATGTATGGATTGAGAAAGTAGGCTCCTTCTACACTTACTACGGTAGCGGTGCTGACTTTAAGCTTCATGCCTAACGGATTCCCTCCTTCCGAGTCGTATATCTCGGCTGTTTTCAGCATTGAAGGTCCGGAAGCAATCCCCATGTTAAAACTTAAGAATGAAGGGTTGTCATAACGATTATAAGTAGGATTTACATTCCATGTATCTGTCTGATTACGTTTAAAAATCAGGTCCGAAAAAAAGTATCCCAAATCAGTTGATATCATACCTATCCCAGCCCCCACAAGCACATCTCCAATCCAATGCCGGTTGTTCAACTGACGTGTCACGCCGGTAAGTCCTGCCAGGGTATATCCGCCTATGCTATACCAGGGACTTTTCATTCCGTATTCTTTATGCAGAATAGTCGCACACATAAAGGCAGTAGCTGTATGTCCCGATGGAAAAGAGTTGTCGGAAGAATTATCTGGACGGGTTTCTTTGGTCGTATATTTCAAGGTGTTGACGAATCCAGCCATTAGTGCTGCCGAAAATACATTGCTTACTGTCAATTCTTTCCACGAACTTCGGCTTTCTACACCAGCCAGTTTCATTCCCCATGTAGCAGCAAGGGGGACATACTGGGTATAGTCGTCGTAACGTTGATGAAAGGTTGGATTGAACCGGTTTCTTAAAGTACGGAAGTCGCTGTTCTGTTTTTTGACTACAAGACCGGATACAATAAAGGGAATTCCCATGTATGAGAACTCTCTTTTGAAATAGTCGTATGTAGTAAAATGAGGCTGCTTGGTGAATGTTTTTGCATGCCCTGTGGTATCATTATTTATATTTAGCTGTATTTCATTGGCGCATACAAGGCTGTTGCTGGTCGATAAAATGAAAAGGAGAAAATACTTTCTTGATTTCATAAAATGTGTTTTTTATAGCTATTACATCTAGAAGGAACAAAATAAAGAGTAAATGGTTCATTTTTATAAAGTTAAAAAGTGAAGACAGAGGGAGGAAAAAGGCCGGTCTTATCAACCGATAGATGATGTGACAGAAATAAAGGGGCAATGATGAATGTCGGAACTTTTAATCGTCGTCGTTGAATGTAGAATTGCCGTTGTTGGCTGTACAGCCAACGTGGCTGAATGTATAGCCGACGTCGTCGGTTTGAACCGGCAGTTGGAATCGTGAGTTTATATTTATGATAATGAGTGCTTTTTATGTAGATAAATGGTACTGGGAAGTTCTTATAATAGAGAAATCCCTAATCATTTAAAATTAAAAAAAAGAGGCCATCCCAATTTATTTTGAGATAGCCTCTTTCACTGAATTCAAACTATATATTATTTAATGTTCGGGTTCAGTTTGTTCCATTCTGATACTGGAGGAAGAACGCCCATTGCGATAACTTCGTCACGCAAAGCGCACAAGTGTTCGTAGCTCTTATCCAAAGCAGCCTGTTCTTCTGCAGTACCGTTCAGTTCAGCGCAGTGGCAACCTTCAGTATCGATAGAAGTTTCCCAAGCCATCATGATGTGATCGTACTTAGCGTTAGAAACGTAAGTACCAGCAGGCCAACGGAATGCTTTTCCACCCATAGCAGCACCAATCATTTCGATAGAAACGTATGATGGGCTCTGGAATGAAGAACGGCCACGCAAGTTGATGATGTTTGCACCACCTTTAGTTACTTTCTGCTGGATTTCAGCCCACTGTTCTTTAGTCAAAGCATCAGTACCGATGATGTCTGTCAAAGCTTTACCGTTTACTTTTGCAGTAGAAGCAAATACAGCCATCTGTTCGCCATGACCACCGTAAGTACGGCAGTTTTCAACAGCGTCCATAGAAATACCGAAATGTTTAGCCAATTCGCTACGCAGACGAGTAGAGTCAAGAGCAGCCAATGTTGTAACCTGACCTGGTTTCAAACCTGAGTACAACAAAGTAATCAAACCAGTGATATCTGCCGGGTTGAAGATGATAACGATGTGTTTTACATCCGGGCAGTATGCTTTTACGTTTTTACCGAATTCTTCAGCGATAGCAGCGTTACCTTTCAACAGGTCTTCACGAGTCATACCAGCTTTACGTGCTGCACCACCTGAGTTTACGATATATTTAGCACCAGTCAGCGCTTCTTTGATATCTGAAGTGAAAGTGATGTTTACACCTTCGAAACCGCAGTGGAACAATTCTTCAGCAACACCTTCCAATCCCGGAGCGTACGGGTCGTACAAACAGATGTTATTAGTCAAGCCCATCATGATAGCAGTCTGAGCCATGTTAGAACCGATCATACCGGCAGCACCTACAATGGTAAGTTTTTCGTTTGTTACAAATTCCATAATTCTTATTATTTAAGTTATGTGATAATGATGTTTGTCTACATTATTTTCTTTCGCTACAAAGATAAGAAAAAGATAGAAGATGAAGCGTTAAAAATGAAGAATTAATTAGAAGGAACCCATGAAAATAGAAAGAAGACAAAAAGGGAAAACACTATTTCTGCAATTTACCGGTTGAGGTTGTGTGGATTATGTAGTTTCCGATTCTAAGGGAAAATGAAAACGGTCAAATTTGAAACATTTTGTGCACAAATTTGACCAAATGGTGAATAATATCCGAAAATCTTGTTTGGGGTTATACAAACCAGGTAGAATGATCTTCGTAAGGAGCGAAAGTCAGACTTTGAGGATTTGGTTCAACTCCCGACAGATACTTGGATAAAATACGAAGCACTTCCTGGGTATCTTTTTCTCGTACTACTATTGATATACTTTGGTTGTCGCTGCCATATGAAATCATTAAAATAGGAATGTCTTTTAATAAATCGATTATGCGAGCTTCTACTTTACTGATATTCCAGTCGAACTCTCCTAATATAGATATGGCAGTAACATTCTTTTCTACTGTGACTTTAGCAAATCGAGAGAGTTCATTCAGTATTTTATTCCAGAAAATGTCATAAACTCTTATGGCTACCGATATGTTTGTACTGGAAGATGTAAGCAGATAAATGGGTACCAAATTGTTTACAAGGATACCTAATGCTTGTGTAGATACCTGCGATGAAGGAATTGTACCTAAAGGTGACATACGTAAATAGTTGATATCCTTTCGTACAGTTATGGCTTTTATATCATGCTTTTTCTTTTCTTCATCAATGTAGATAGCAGGGAAGTTCGCCTGATTATCGCTTATCAGGCGAATACTGATTTGTTTTTCACGAGCCGAGAGGAGGGTAGAGTGCGCAATATGAATGTCATCGGTAATGAGCATGTGTCCGGCTTCTTCGTAGGTCAGACAAAGCTCGTTTTTTTCGTTATCTAAACAATGAAGTCCTTGAGTCGGCATAATTAAAAAAAGTTCTTTTGCCTGGAAAGCAATTGCTACATAAAGCGCATATAAATCGGTACACATATCAATCAGATAGGTCGCCTCACCAGATTCGTTTCGGCATACATTAGACGGCATAACATATATCTTACCCGATTCTGTCTGTATGTTCGCGGAATTTATATCAGGAATCTGTTCTTCATTCAACCGGATAAATTCAGAAGTATCGAGTAAGGATGCGTTCATTCCTTTGTACTTCAAATATGCAGTACAAAGAATGGCCGAAAGGTATCCTCCTGTTGTTCTTATATCTGTTTCCTGCTGGCAAGATGCTTCTGAATGTGACTTTGCCAAATGTACGAAATGGTCTATCCGTGCTGTAATGTCTGTTTTTGTAGCACATGTATTCGCCTCATCTGTATCTGGAACCGCAAACATACTGATACACTCTTCTTTCAATGTATCTATGGCATGCAAAGCTTCGGTCTGCTGGTTTTGGATCAAAAGTTCAGAAATATTTTCCAAACTCTGTTTTATCCAATCGAAAGAAGAAAGGATGATGATAAATGGTTCTTCTGAGCGAATTTTTTCGATGTGTGATAGGATTTTTTCGGAAGTATTAGTTGTCTCTATACTGCAAACTTTCATTGTTTTACTTTATCTATTAATGCTGTTTTTGTTACTCTTTCTTCTTGAATAGTCGGGTAGATATGCTTTTACAATAAATATTCCTAAACATATACTCTCAAAATTCTCTGCAAAGAAAATAATTTAATTTTGATTTGAAAGGAGTTATTTTCTTTAATGTTTCATTTGTATCAATATTTGTGCCGAACAGCCTTTTTGTGTCATTGCAGTGTATTTTTCTTTTTCTGAGTGTAATTTTTGCGGTTAAAAGGCTTTTGTTATATTTGCAGCCGATAGAATTGTTTCAATATGCATACAAGCACTTTACATCACGACCGAAAGAGTGTCCGTTTCCGTTTTTGGAGTCGGAAGAGTTATGCTGTGTTCGGAAGTCTGCATTGCCATGTTACTATAGGTAGTGTAGGTAAAGGTATTGCTGATTCTGCTTTGGATAAGTCAAAAGTGGTTTTCTCTTTGAGGGATAACTGTAGGGGAGTGCAGCATTTGGCGGCAGAAGATAAAGACGACTGGGAGGCAGATGCCGGTTTCCCACAAAGGGAAAACGGAAGTGATTTTCTTTCTCTGTTGTTTGCAGGCGGAGGTTGTGTACGGGGTAGCGTATATGCCGGTTGGACATTTCGGATATTTGTCATTCATGTAAACGGAGTGACGAAGCAACTGTGTGGTATCTGTGCAGATATTAAAGCTGGTTGCTTCGTCACTCCGTTCTTTTTATACATATTATTATGGTAGAAGAACTGGAAAAAAAAGTTGGTGAAGGAGTTTCGTTGACACGGAAGGAAGCATTGTGGTTGGCGGAAGAAGCTCCTTTTGAAGCGCTTTGTGAAGCTGCGCATCGTTTGACAGGACAGTTTGCTTCACATAAGTTTGATATGTGCTCCATTATTAATGCTAAATCGGGACGTTGTCCGGAAAACTGTAAATGGTGTGCACAGTCGGCCCATTATGCTACAGGGGTGGAAGAATATGGATTAGCTTCTGCAGAAGAATGTTTACGTCATGCTCAGGCAAATGAGGAACTGGGGGTACATCGCTTCTCTTTGGTTACAAGTGGAAAAAGACCTACCTCCAAGGAGCTGGATATTTTGTGTGAACGCTTTGCTTACTTGCACACTCATACTTCCATCTGTCTTTGTGCTTCACTTGGTCTGGCTACAGAGGAGCAGTTGCTGCGTTTGCGTCAGGCAGGGGTAGAGCGTTATCATTGTAATCTGGAAACAGCTCCTTCCTATTTCCCGAATCTTTGTACAACTCATACACAGGAGCAGAAAATAGAGACGTTGCGTGCAGCACGCCGTGCCGGTATGGATGTATGTAGTGGTGGTATTATAGGTATGGGAGAGAGTATGGAACAGCGGGTAGAACTGGCTTTCACTTTAAAGGAACTGGATGTACAGTCTATTCCATTGAACTTGTTGCAGCCTATTCCTGGAACTCCATTGGAGAAGACTCCCCGCTTGTCTGATGAAGAGGTTCTTCGGACTATAGCTATGTTCCGCTTTGTGAACCCGACGGCTTATCTGCGTTTTGCCGGAGGACGCTCGCTTCTGAGTGAGGAGGCTGTCCGTAAGGCACTGTATGTGGGAGTGAATTCGGCCATAGTAGGAGACTTGCTTACTACATTAGGCTCGAAAGTAAAAGAAGATATAAAACGAATCAAGGAGGTAGGGTATGAATTATGAACAGCTTGTGGATAGCTTCGACAGAGAACATTTGTGGCATCCTTATACATCGACATTGAATCCGTTGCCTACCTATAAAGTGGAAAGAGCAGACGGATGCATACTGACATTATCAGACGGTACACGGCTTATTGATGGTATGTCGTCGTGGTGGTGTGCTGTACATGGATATAATCATCCGGTACTGAATAAAGCTATAGAGGAACAGTTGGGCCGGATGTCGCACGTGATGTTTGGAGGACTGACTCATACCCCTGCTATCGAGTTGGGAAAACTGTTGCTGGAAGTGGTACCTCCTTCTATGCAGAAAATATTTTATGCAGACAGTGGTTCCGTGGCCGTAGAAGTAGCTTTGAAGATGGCTGTGCAGTATCAGTTTGCAGCCGGTAAACCGGAGAAGAGTAATTTTATAACCATCCGTTCGGGATATCATGGTGATACTTGGAATGCCATGTCGGTGTGCGATCCGGTAACAGGTATGCACAGTCTGTTTGGTTCGGCTTTACCCGTACGCTTTTTTGCGCCTTCACCTAAAAGTCGTTTTGAGGGAGAGTGGGATGAAGCAGATATTCTTCCGTTGCGTGAGGCTATTGAACAGCATCATCAGGAACTGGCAGGACTCATTTTGGAGCCTATTGTGCAGGGGGCCGGAGGAATGTGGTTCTATCATCCCAACTATTTGCGTGAGGCTGCCAAATTGTGTCGTGAGTATGGCTTGCTACTGATTTTTGATGAAATAGCTACCGGCTTTGGACGTACCGGTAAATTGTTTGCCTGGGAACATGCAGGAGTAGAACCGGATATCATGTGCATTGGAAAGGCATTGACCGGAGGGTATATGACTTTTTCTGCTGTTCTGACTACTGACCGTGTAGCTGATTGTATTTCTTCTCATCATCCCAATGTCTTTATGCACGGTCCTACGTTTATGGGAAATCCGCTGGCTTGTGCTGTGGCTAAGGCTTCGGTACAACTTCTTTTGTCGTCCGGCTGGAAAGAAAAAGTGGCTTGTATCGAAAAACAGTTACGCGAGGAACTGGCTCCGGCTTCTTTATTGCCTCAGGTAGAAGATGTACGTGTCTTGGGGGGTATTGGAGTCATTGAAATGAAGAAACCGGTAGACATGGCACAGATGCAGCGCTTGTTTATAGAAGAAGGTATTTGGGTACGGCCGTTTGGCAAATTGGTTTACATCATGCCGCCTTTTATCATTACTCCGCAAGAACTGAGCAAACTGACTTCGGGATTGATAAAGGTTGTAAAACAAACATTATGAGTATGAAACAGATGGATGAGGCCTTTCTGACAGAACTGGACAGACTGGCTGGAATAAATAATTTGCGGGTATTGCCGGAGGTAAGGCAAAACGGAAAATGGATAGAGAAAGAAGGAGCAAGAATGTTGAATCTTTCTTCAAACGACTATTTAGGGTTGGCCTCCGATGTATCTTTGAAACAAGAGTTTATGAGTGAGATAAAGGAAGAGGATTTTTTATTTTCTTCTTCCTCCTCTCGTTTGTTGACAGGTAATTTCCCTGTTTATACGGAACTGGAACAGTTGCTTGCCGATACATTTGGAGCCGAAAGTGCATTGGTCTTTGGTAGCGGCTATCACATGAACATGGGAATATTGCCGGCTGTTGCCGATGGCAACACGTTGATATTGGCCGATAAACTGGTACATGCCAGTCTGATAGACGGTATTCGTCTGTCGGCTGCCCGATGCATCCGTTACCGGCATCAGGACTATACACAGGTAGAACAGCTCTTGGAGAAGCATCATACTGAATACTCCCGCATTATTCTGGTAACGGAAAGTGTGTTCAGTATGGACGGAGATGTGGTTCCGCTTGCTCGTCTGGTTTCGCTCAAGAAGACATATTCCAATCTGATGTTGTATGTCGACGAAGCACATGGTATCGGAGTACGTGGACAACATGGCTTGGGAGTAGCAGAGGAACAAGGATGTTTACACGACATTGATTTTCTTTGTGGAACTTTTGGAAAGGCATTGGCTTCTGCCGGAGCTTATGTGGCTTGCAGGAAAGTAATACGGGATTATTTGGTAAATAAGATGAGAACCTTGATTTTTACAACAGCTCTTCCTCCACTCAATATGGCATGGACTCGTTTTATTTTTTCTCGTTTGGGAAAATGGACAGAGCGAAGAAAACATTTGGATATGATTTCATCCCGTCTCCGCGAAGCGGTACAGAGCAATGGATATGAATGTGCTTCTGGCAGTCATATTGTACCGCTGACAGTAGGCAGTAGTGAGCGGGCTGTATGGTATGCAACGGAGTTGCAGCGAAAAGGTTTCTATGTATTGCCTGTTCGTCCACCTACTGTTCCGGAAGGTACTTCGCGTTTGCGTTTTTCACTTACAGCCGCTATGACAGAAGAAGATATTAATTCGCTTGTTCAGAACATAATACCTCGTACTGTATGAAACAGCTCTTTTTAAAACGGGAAGGAAATCCTCGCTTGCTTTTGTTTTTTGCGGGATGGGGAGCAGACGAACATTTGTTCCATCGTCCTGTATCACAAGGTTATGATTATTTGTTGTGCTTCGATTATCGTACTTTAGATTTTGATGAAGCATACCTTGAGGGGTATCAGGAGATTTATGTGATGGCATGGTCGATGGGAGTCTGGGTTGCCGGATATGTATTGTCCAATGCTTCTTGGCCGGTAATAAGAAGTCTGGCTGTGAATGGTACCGTTTATCCGATAGATGACGAAAGAGGCATTCCGCATGCCATATTCGAAGGTACGTTACAAGGTTTCTCGGAAAAGACTTTAGTACGCTTTCGCCGCCGCATGTGTGGTACTCAGGAAGGAGTCAAAGCTTTTCTTGCACATGAGCCGTATCGTCCGTTGGAAGAACTGAGAGAAGAACTTGCTGCATTAAAACAGGAAGTACAGGTAAAAAATACTCCGACCTTTCATTGGGATAAAGCCATTGTTGGTTTGCAGGATTTGATTTTTCCCGTAAACAATCAGCAAAAAGCCTGGGAGGGAGTAGAAATAGAAAGATTGAATATCGCTCATTACGATGAGTGCTTGTTCGACAATCTGTTGTCGGGAAAGGAAGAAGGATGGATAAGACTTTAATCAGAAAACGTTTTGCACGTGCTACTGGAAGTTATTTGCAGACTGCTTCAGTACAGCGTACTATTGCCGAGCGCATGGTAGACCGTATAAGTGTTTATGTGCCGGAGGCGGATCAGCATAAGATTCTTGAAGTAGGGTGTGGTACAGGTATGTTTACCCGTATGTATTTACAGCAATATTCACCTGAACAGTTGTTTCTGAATGATATTTGTCCGGAGGTACAGACCTGTTTTTCCGATTTGCCGGAAGGAAAAGTTGACTTTCTGATGGGAGATGCCGAGAAACTTTGTTTTCCCTTGAACCTGGACATGATTGTATCTTGTTCGGCGATACAATGGTTTGAGCATCCTGTTGCTTTTCTTTCCAGATGTGCCCGCTTTCTAAAACCTGGAGGATTTTTGGCTTTCAGTACTTTTGGAAAGATGAATATGCAGGAAATAGCTTCAGTGTCTTCGGTATCGCTGAACTATCTTTCGTTGGAAGAACTGAAGCGTGAGCTGGAACCTCATTATCATTTGGTGTATAGTCATGAAGAAGTATTTCGGCTTTCTTTCGAATCGCCGATGGCTGTACTGAAGCATCTTAAAGAAACAGGTGTTACCGGTATCCGCTCTGGGGTATGGACACGGGGTAAACTGGATACGTTTTGCATGCATTATTCAAGCCGTTATGCATCGGAAGGTGGTATGGTACCGCTTACCTATCATCCTATATATATAATATGTCAACTTAAAAAGTAAAAGATATGAAAGAGAATGTGTATTTTGTCAGTGGTATTGATACAAATATCGGAAAAAGTTATGCTACCGGTTATCTGGCTCGTGAATGGAACAAGAACGGAATACGTACCATTACACAGAAGTTTATTCAGACTGGAAATGCTGAACTGTCGGAAGATATAGAGTTACACCGTAAGTTGATGGGGACAGGTCTGCTTCCGGAAGATAAGGAGGGGCTGACCATGCCTGAGATTTTTACATATCCCTGTTCTCCTCATCTGGCAGCAGAAATAGACAAGCGTGCAATTGATTTTAATAAAATAGAACGTGCTACTGAGGCATTAAGTGAAAAGTATGATGCAGTTTTATTGGAGGGTGCAGGAGGATTGATGGTACCATTGACGCGTGATTTGCTGACTATCGATTATATTGCTCAAAAAAATTATCCGTTGATATTTGTTACATCTGGCCGTCTGGGTAGTATTAATCATACTCTGTTGAGTCTGGAGGCAATCCGTAAAAGAGGTATTCGCTTGCATACACTGATGTATAATCTGTATCCGGTATCGGATGATGAACTGATTCGCCGTGATACTGAAGACTATATTCGTACATTATTGGCGAAGGAATATCCAGACACTGAATTTGTTTCGGTCCCTTGTTTGTAAAAATAAGGAATTGTAGTAAAATAGATATGTTTTGTTTTATATCGACTGAAAGCGGATTTTAAACAAATCTGTTTATATAGATGCAAAAGTTGAAAAATGTAACAAATATCTTGTGTCTCACGATGTAAGTATCGTGAGGCACAAGATTGTTTCATTACGACAAGTTTGATATCTTTTCGAAAAACAAATATTATGATTTCTCCAGTTCTGTGTTTGTAAATGACAGAATATCCATGTTTTGCTGTTGAGTAAAGGGTTTTTGTCTGTGCGGGCACTTTACCAACATACATTTTTCACATTTACAGGTTTGTGTGATGTTGCAGGGATCTATGTGGATAGTGAGCTGGATTCTGTTCCCATATTTTTGGTTTAATACATCTTTCAACTGACTTCCTAAATTATGTCCTGCCTCTACTGTATAATACCAGGGAACAGTAAGGTCACAATCAATATAAAGGTAATTTCCCGATTTGATAATCTTGGTATTGTGGATATCAATCCATTCAGGTTGACGATTTTCATTTAAAACAGTGACCATTTCACCGAGTAATTGCTCATCAGCATGGTCTACAAGTCCTGTAATGGTCTGTCGTAGAATAGAAATACCGGTAAAGATGATAATGCCGCCAAATAATAAGGCCAATGCACTGTCAATCCATGATATTTTGGTGAAGAATAAGGCCAACAGACCAATTACGAGTCCGATGGTAGAATATGTATCGGAATGCAAGTGTTTGCCTCCTGCTACTAAGGCTACAGAGTTATGCTTCTTGCCGGTACGGATACTATAGGTTCCTAACAGATAGTTTATTACACCGGAAAAAGCTATGATATAAATACCAATATCCAGCTTTTGAATTTCTACAGGGAAAAGCAGGCGTTTTACAGCTTCGTAGATAATCATAATGCCGGCAATAATAATCAGGATACCTTCTGATGAGGCTGAGATTAATTCAATCTTTCCGTGTCCGAAAGGGTGATTACGGTCTTGCGGCTGCATAGCCAAATGCAGACTGTATAGACTTACTGCTCCTGCTACTACATTGACAATACTTTCCAGCGCATCGGTCAGTACACCAACCGAATGGGTTACATAATAAGCTATAAACTTGGCTATCAGAATAACAAAAGAGACCAATACAATTCTTTTTTGTACCTTAAGTTTTATTTGGTCTGTATGAATTTCCATCTTAGTATATGTATATTGATAATTGGTGAATACAGATGAATTCAATATTTGAGGGACAAATATAACGATTATATTGATACGATGAAATTTGCTTTAGAAAAGGAATACTTTGTTTAGCTTTTGAAATAAACGGAACTCTGTTAAAGCGGAAGATGTATGGAATAAACTGAAATGGGAAAATAGCGACTTCAGCCTTGTATTTGGTTGCTTCATTTTTTTATGGTCGTAAGAGTAGAATATACGTACTATTTTTGAAATCAATAATAGAAAATGACCCTCAGACTATGTTTAAGAAAATTGTACACTTTTCCGTTCGGAAAAAACTGTTTGTGGCATTAACAACTTTGTTTTTGCTGATAGGTGGTATTTATTCTATGTTGACACTGCCCATTGATGCAGTACCAGATATTACGAATAATCAGGTACAGATTGTAACCGTATCACCGACATTGGCTCCACAGGAAGTGGAGCAGTTGATTACTTTCCCTATTGAGGTAGCGATGAGTAATATCATGAATGTAGAAGAAATACGTTCTGTATCGAGGTTTGGTTTGTCATTGGTAACTGTTGTATTTAAGGAAGATGTACCCACTTTGGATGCCCGTCAGCTTATTAACGAACAGATTCAAGCCGTGAGTGGTGATATTCCAACAGAACTTGGTACTCCGGAATTGATGCCTATAACTACTGGTTTGGGCGAAATCTATCAGTATGTACTAAAGGTAGCTCCCGGTTATGAAAAAAAATACGATGCCATGGAGTTGCGTACGATTCAAGACTGGATTGTAAAACGACAGCTTTCTGGTATTCCGGGTATTGTAGAGATAAATAGTTTTGGAGGCTATCTCAAACAATATGAAGTGGCAATCGATCCGGATGCTTTATACTCATTGAATATTACGATTGGCGATGTTTTTGAGGCATTGAATCGAAACAACCAGAATACGGGTGGAAGCTATATAGAAAAGGTAAATAAGGCTTATTATATTCGATCCGAGGGAATGATTACAGATCTTCATGATATAGAAAAAATTGTAGTGACCAATCGTGGAGGGATTCCTGTACATGTAAGTGATATTGCAACGGTACGTTTTGGTGCACCTAAACGTTTTGGTGCTATGACTAAGGATGGAGAAGGAGAGTGTGTGGGAGGTATTGCAATGATGTTGAAAGGTGCCAATGCTAATATAGTAACAAAAGAATTGGAGAAACGTGTGGCTAAGGTGCAGAAAATGTTACCGGAAGGAGTTAGTGTTGAACCTTATCTTAATCGTGCAGAATTGGTTAATAGAAATATATCTACCGTTGTCCGTAATTTGATTGAAGGTGCTTTGATTGTATTTGTGGTACTTATTATCTTTTTGGGTAATGTACGCGCTGGTTTGATTGTTGCTTCTGTGATTCCTTTGGCAATGCTTTTCGGATTTATTTTAATGCGTGTCTTTGGCGTGTCTGCTAATTTGATGAGTTTGGGAGCGATTGACTTTGGTATTGTAGTAGATGGTTCTATTGTTATATTAGAAGGTATCCTTGCTCATATTTATGGAAAACGTCTTGCAGGTAAGAAGTTAAGTCAGGAGGAAATGGATCATGAAGTGGAAATGGGAGCAGGTAAAGTCGTGCGTAGTGCCACTTTTGCCGTTCTGATTATTCTGATTGTATTCTTTCCCATTTTGACTTTGTCGGGTATTGAAGGAAAATACTTTACTCCTATGGCAAAGACACTAGTGTTCTGTATTATTGGTGCTTTATTGTTGTCGTTGACGTATGTACCGATGATGGCTTCTTTGTTCCTGAAGCGTGAGGTGGTGCTGAAGTCTACCTTTGCCGACCGTTTCTTTGAAAAGTTGAATCGTATTTATAGAAAAGTATTGGATTATTGTCTTCTGCATGCGTGGAAAACAGTGGGGGTATCGTTTGCGATGTTATTGGCTTCTTTGTTCTTGTTCGGTCGTTTGGGAGCTGAATTTATTCCGACATTGGATGAGGGAGATTTTGCTATGCAGATGACACTTCCTGCAGGAAGTTCGTTGAGCAAGAGTATTGATGTATCGTTGCGTGCAGAAAAGATACTGAAAGAGAAGTTTCCTGAAATCAAACATGTGGTAGCAAAGATCGGTACCGCTGAAGTTCCTACAGATCCTATGGCTGTAGAAGATGCCGATGTGATGATTGTAATGCGTCCGTTTGATGAGTGGACATCAGCCGGGAGTCGTGCTGAAATGGTAGAAAAGATGAAGGAAGCATTGGCACCGATCACTGACGCAGAGTTTAATTTCAGTCAGCCTATTCAGCTTCGCTTCAATGAACTGATGACCGGAGCAAAAGCTGATATAGCTATTAAATTGTATGGTGAGGATATGGAAGAACTATATGCAAAGGCTAAAGAGGCTGCTCGTTATATAGAACAGGTTCCAGGAGCTTCGGATGTGCTTGTGGAGCAAGCGATGGGACTTCCTCAGCTGGTAGTCAATTATGATCGGAATAAGATAGCTCGCTATGGAATAAACATTGAAGAACTGAATACTATTATACGTACAGCTTATGCCGGTGAAGCGGCTGGAGTTGTGTTTGAAAATGAGCGCCGGTTCGATTTAGTACTTCGTTTGGACAATGATAAAGTAAAAGACTTGAATCTGGATAGACTTTTTGTTCGTACTTCCGAAAATATTCAGTTGCCTGTCAGTGAAGTCGCATCTATTAGTCTGGTTAATGGTCCGCTTCAGATTAACAGAGATGCAACCAAACGGCGTATCGTGATTGGAGTCAATGTACGTAATGCTGATATTCAGCAAGTGGTTTCTAAAATACAGTCTGTATTGGATACGCATATTAAGTTAAAACCAGGTTATTACTTCGAATATGGCGGACAATTTGAAAACTTGCAAAATGCCATTCGTACTTTATTGATTGTTATCCCGGTTGCATTGATGTTGATTCTGCTGTTGCTTTTCTTTGCTTTCAGGAGCATAATCTATTCTTTGGTCGTATTTTCTACTATTCCACTTTCCTTGATTGGAGGAATTGTTGCATTGTGGCTTCGAGGGCTTCCTTTCAGTATCTCGGCTGGTGTGGGATTTATTGCATTGTTTGGAGTTGCGGTATTGAATGGTATTTTGATGATTAACCATTTTAATGATTTACGTAAAAAACAAAATTATACGATGTGTACGAGTCGAATTATTGCATTAGGTTGTCCACACTTATTGCGTCCGGTTTTTCTGACTGGTTTGGTTGCTTCGCTGGGATTTGTACCTATGGCAATAGCTCAGTCAGCTGGTGCAGAAGTACAGCGTCCGTTGGCTACGGTAGTGATTGGTGGATTGATTGTGTCTACATTGCTTACTCTAATTATTATTCCGGTATTTTATAAACTGGTGAATAAATTGTTGCATGGATGGAAAAGAGTTCGCTGTATCAAATCAAATGCAAAAGTCATCTTGTGGATGCTATTGATGCTTCCTGCTTTGAATACTTATGCAGATGAACCTGTGCGTACTGTTTCTCTTGATGAAGCTATTTCTTTGGCTTTTCAACATCATCCCCGGTTAAAAGCAGCTACCGCTTCTGTGGATAGAAATAAGGCTGCAAGAGGAGAAGTGTGGGATGGAGGAAGTACTTCTTTCAGTTATTCATGGGGACAGTTGAATGGCAATTACCGCAAGGACAATGAATTGGCGATAGAACAATCACTCGGTTCACTGCTTACTCCTTTTTATAGAAATGCTTTGGTTCGTACCCAAGTAACGAAAAGTGGACTATATAGAGATATGGTAAAAAAAGAGATAACAGCTGAAGTAAAACGTGCATGGGCTTATTATCAATACGCTTATCATATCTGTGAGTTATATAAAGAGCAAAAAGCTTTGGCTGAGCAGCTGAATCGTACTGGAGAACTCCGTTATCAGCAAGGTGATATTAATTTACTGGAACGGAATACGATTAAGACTATGGCTGCAGATTTGCATACCCGTCAGATGAAAGCAGAAGAAGAGCTTAAGCTGGCATCTAAACGCTTTATATGGGCCTGTTATGCTGGAGAAGCAATTGTGCCGGAAGATACAACGCTGAATGTGTTTGTCGTAGAGCGTCAACTATCTGTCGTTCCCTCTTCTGTACATTTGAATTATTTTGCTAACCAAGTGAAGGAGAAGAAAGATATGTGGCATATAGAACAGAGCAAATTCTTTCCGGAATTCTCGATAGGATATGTACGTCAAAAGATTTCTCCTATGTGTGGGTTAGATTCGTGGATGGTAGGAGTTTCGTTTCCTATCTTGTTTTTCCCGCAACATAGCCGGAGTAAACAAGCCAAACTTGATTGGAAAATTGCAGAATGGGAAGCTGAACAAAATCGTACAGAGTTAAACAATAAGGTGGAGGAACTTCAGAGCTTAGTTCTTCAAAATAAAAAGACACTTGATTATTTTACCTTGGCAGCTTTAAAGGAAGCACATGCATTGGGACAAAGTGCATTGGCTCAGTTTCGTGAGAGTGAAATAGATATTGTTTCGTTTGTACAAACACTGGAAACAGCTCGGGATATTCGTCAGCGTTATATCGAAGCTGTGTATGCCTATAATATTTCTGCCTTGGAATTGGAATTATATACAGAATAAAATAAAGTAAGAATGTTTATGAAAAGAATATTTATTTTAGCTGCCTCTTTTTATATGGTAGCATGTAGTCAGTCGGAACAAACTGTGATTACAGATGCAGAAGCTACTATTGCGGCCGATACGGTTACTTTGGTCGATACTACCCAAGTTGATGGAGTAAGCGGAGCTACAAATGTAGCAAATGTATCTTCATTTAATGGGGTATTGATGGTACCTCCCCAACAACATGCCACTGTTTCGCTTACAATGGGTGGTATTGTGAGAAGTACTTCTTTGATGCCTGGTCGTTATGTACAGAAGGGAGAAGTGCTGGCAACCTTAGATAATCCGGAGTTTATAATTTTGCAACAAAGTTATTTGGATGCAGTGGCTCAATTGGAGTTTTTAGAGAAAGAATATCACCGTCAGCAGAATCTTGTTTCGCAGGAAGCGGCTTCTCAAAAACGTTTCCAACAGAGTAAAGCCGACTATTTGTCGATGAAAAGTAAGGTTGAAGCTACTTCGGCTCAATTGTCTTTGTTAGGAATCGATATTAAATCCCTCCGAGAAAATACGATACTTCGTTGTTTGGAGGTAAAATCTCCATTGACTGGCTATATAACCAATGCAAATATCAATGTAGGAAAATATTTGAATCCAGGAGAGCCGGTATGTGAGATTATTGATAAAAGTAAATTGATGCTTCAACTTACTGCTTATGAAAAAGACCTTTCGAGACTGAAAGAAGGCAGTACTGTAGAATTTCGTGTAAATGGGATGGGAATGCAGGTGTTCCAGGCAGTTTTGTTATCTGTTGATCAGACAGTCGACCAGGAAAACCGGTCAGTAAAAGTATATGCAATTCTTAAAAACTCCGATCCTTTGTTGCGCCCGGGGATGTATGTGAATGCTAAAATCAAGAAAAATTGATACATTTGCTGTATGAAATGGCTTTATCTTAATAAATATCAACTTATAGTTATTTGTATATCTGTGATGGTGGCGTTTCTTACTCACCTTCCGGAGATGATTGCCCTATCCGGTGATGGAAGTCTGTTTCCGGGTATGCGAATAGCGGATGTTATAAATGAAGTCATTTTTACTTTTTTCTCTTTACTCCTTCTGTTTTATTTGAATCTGAAGTTATTCCGTTTTCATTTGGGAATGGTTCATATTGGATGGAAGCAGTTGCTTGTGTCGTATATTCTGACATGGGGAATGAGCAGTTTATTGGGAAAAGGGTTTGTCTATCTCCATCACTATGCCAATATTCCTGCTATTGATGCTATGTTGCATCATTATCTCCATCCGTTACGTGATTTTCTTATTTCTTCTATTGTAGTTGGAAGTTGTCATTTAATGCATTTAAGTAAAAAAAGCCGGATTGTATTACTTGATAATCAACAATTGCGTACGGAGAATCTGATAAACCAGTATGAAGCTTTAAAAAGTCAGCTTAATCCACATATGCTGTTCAATTCGTTGAATACTCTTTATTCACTTATTCGTGAAAACTCAGATAAGGCACAGCATTATGTTCAGGAACTGTCCAAAGTATTACGTTATACGTTGCAGGATAATGAAAGTCATTCTGTCTCATTGGAAGAGGAAATGAAGTTTGTTCATTCTTATATTTATTTGCTGAAGATGCGTTATGAGGATAATCTGAATTTTAGTTTGCAAATAGAACAGGAGGCTTTACCCCGTCGACTTCCTCCTATGGCTATTCAAATGCTTATTGAGAATGCTGTCAAACATAATGAGATAAGTAATCGTAATCCGCTACTTATATATGTACAAGCTACAGCAAACAGGGTAGAAGTGAGTAATCATCTGCAGCCAAAACTTACGACTGATAGTAGTACACAGATTGGTCTTGATAATCTTTCCAAGCGTTATCGTCTCCTTTTTAAACAAGATATAGAGGTGAAAACAGAAAATGAATGTTTTACCGTAATCCTTCCTTTAGTATGAATGCACTGATTATAGAAGATGAGAAAGCGGCTCTGCGTAATTTGAAAGCTATCATTGCAGAGACCGGTTACGAAATAGCGGTAGTAGGTGAGACTGATAGTATTTGGGATACAGTGGAATGGCTGAAGAATCATTCAATGCCCGATTTGGTATTTATGGATATCCATTTGGCCGACGGTTCTGCTTTTGAGATTTTTCATCATGTAGATATTACGTGTCCTATTATTTTTACAACGGCTTACGATGAATATGCTTTAAGAGCTTTTAAAGTAAACAGTATAGACTATTTGCTGAAACCTATTACTACAGCGGACTTAATTCAGTCTTTAGATAAATTGAAAAGGCTGGAAGGAAAGGTTGCAGCAGAGGAGCCTGGGTATTTGAAATTGATTCGTGAATTGCAGAAGCAGGAAAGTTATAAGACACATTTCTTGATTCCAGCCAAAGGGGATAAATTTATTCCGATTGCAGCAGAGGATATTCTATATTTTTATATTGCAGATGGAAATGTCAAGGCTGTAGATGTGAATCAAAAAGAATATATGTTTCCACAGACTTTGGACGAGTTGGCGGACTCGTTAAATCCACACCATTTTTTTCGGGCTAACCGTCAGTATATTCTCTCGAAGAAAGTTATTAAGGATATTGATTTGTGGTTTAACAATCGCTTGTCGGTGAATCTGAAAGTTCCTGTTGCTGAGAAAATCTTAATCAGTAAAGCTAAGGTAAATGAGTTTAAGGAATGGTTTACCGGCAATTAAGCTCCTTAAGTACAATTATTGCGCTGTCTTCGGAATTATATTTCTGAAACCTTCCGGGATTTATCCTTTTTGTTTTTTACGGTATTCTTTGGGCGATATACCCATTATTTTATGAAACAGTCTTGAAAAATAATAACTGTCTTCAATCCCTATTTTGTAGCACACCTGATTGATTTTCATATCAGTGGAATCGAGAATAAAGCAGGCCTGCTGTATTTTCAATAGGTTGAAATAAGACAATGGGCTATGTCCGGTCTTTTTTCTGAACAGCATCGAAAAATGAGAGGCTGAATATCCCAAGTGTTCCGATATCTCCTGTAATGTGAGGTGTTTTTCTATATTTTCTTTCATGTAGTGGATGGCAATATCTACTACATTGCTGTCGTCGGCTTCTTTTGCTCCTGCGTTCCGGTATTGTTGGATATATTTCAGTGACCCCAAGTAGTAATGGAATAAAGAAGAGGCATAGTGCAGATTCTCGTTGCTGTATCCGGCTTTCAGTGTATTGAAAATCTCTTCGAACAGAGCTATACGGTTGCTGATGCGGGAATGAATTTCAGGTTTGATATCAACAGGGTGTGCAACCTTTTGTGCATAGTGAGGGGCCAGCACTCCTTTAAAGTGAATCCAGTAAATAGTCCATGGGTCGTCTGGGTTTGCTGCATACGCATGTGGTATTCCGGCAGGAAGGATAAAATATTGATTGGCTGATACGTTGTATTCGTTTTCTCCCGAACGAAACCAGCCCGAACCATTCACACAATAGATAAATACATATTGGTTGATTGGAGTTTTCCGTTCCCTAAAATGATGACTGGCTTTGGGATAATATCCGATATCTGTAATATGAAGCATGGATATTAATGGATCCTTTTCCATTATTTTGATAATGAGTTGTGGAATGACTATTGCCCGTTCTCCGTTGAATCCGCTTTTTAATCGCACCATCTGTTTTTGCCCTTACATAGTTACAGTGACAAATATATATAGAAAAATAAGATTGTCCATGTTTTCTTGAAAAGATTCTATTTTTTACCTCTCTTTTACTCTCTACTTTTGTCCTGTTAAAATTAATTATCTAGTTACATGAAAACGTATAATAAGCGATTTGTCTATTTTATTTGTCTGGTTTCTGCTATGGGAGGTCTTCTTTTCGGATACGACTGGGTGGTAATCGGAGGCGCAAAACCTTTTTATGAATTGTACTTTGATATAGCCGATAATCCTTCCATGCAGGGGTTAGCAATGAGCATTGCTTTACTTGGCTGTTTGGTAGGAGCAATGGTTTCCGGTATGATGGCCGACCGTTACGGCCGCAAGCCGTTACTGCTTGTTTCTGCGCTTATTTTTTTCTTTTCGGCTTATGCTACCGGTGCTTTCTCCAGTTTTATCTGGTTTCTTGTAGCACGTTTTTGGGGTGGAATAGGTATCGGTATCGCTTCAGGTTTGTCGCCTATGTATATTGCAGAAGTTGCTCCTACCGCGATACGAGGACGTTTGGTTTCTCTCAATCAGTTGACTATTGTATTGGGGATTCTGGCAGCTCAGATTGCAAACTGGCAGATTGCTGATCCGATACCGGAAACATTTACTGCAGCAGATATCTGTGCTTCGTGGAACGGGCAGATGGGATGGAGATGGATGTTTTGGGGAGCTGCTTTCCCTGCTGTAATATTTATCCTGTTGTCTTGTTTTATTCCAGAAAGTCCAAGATGGCTGGCTATGAAGGGAAAAAGTAATGAAGCAAGAAAGGTTTTAACACGTATTGGAGGTAAGGAATATGCTTTTCATGAACTGGAGCAAATGGAGAGTACAGTAGAAGGACAGCAATCACAGGGAGGATTACGTTTGCTGTTTAGCCGTCCGTTCCGTAAGGTACTGATGCTGGGAGTTATTGTAGCAGTATTCCAGCAATGGAGTGGTACCAATGTTATCTTCAATTATGCACAGGAGATCTTCCAGTCGGCAGGATATTCGTTGGGTGATGTTCTGTTCAATATTGTTGTGACAGGAGTAGCAAATGTAATCTTTACGATTGTGGCCATTTATACAGTCGACCGTTTGGGACGCAGAGCTCTGATGCTCTTGGGGGCAGGTGGACTGGCTGGTATTTATCTGATTCTTGGCACTTGCTATTTCTTTCAGGTCAGCGGATTCTTTATGGTCGTTTTAGTCGTTTTGGCCATTGCTTGTTATGCCATGTCGTTGGGCCCTGTAACCTGGGTTTTGTTGGCCGAAATATTCCCGAACAGAGTACGTGCTGTAGCCGTAGCTACTGCCACATTTGCCTTGTGGGTAGGAAGCTTTACGCTGACTTATACCTTCCCTTTACTTAACCATGCATTAGGCAGCTACGGTACCTTCTGGATTTATGCAGCCATTTGCCTGGTAGGTTTTCTATATTTCCTTCGTGTTTTGCCCGAAACAAAGGGAAAATCACTGGAAATGCTGGAGGAAGAACTGGTTGATAAAACAAAACATTAAATAAGATGGGAACGGTATTGTCTGACAACTGACTGCTCCGGTTGAAACTTGAAAAATAAATTTTAAAAAGAATACAATATAATGGTAAAAGCATGGAAAGAAAAGGTTGTAATTCCTACCTATGAAGTCGGAAAGCCTGAAAAAAATCCTATCTTCCTTGAAAAACGTGTATATCAGGGAAGTAGCGGAGTGGTATATCCTTATCCAGTTATCGAATCAATTGCCAATGAAAAAGTAGATAAGGAATATAATGCTGTTTTTATAGAAAATGAGTATATCAAGATAATGATTTTGCCGGAGTTGGGCGGACGTGTGCAGATGGCATACGATAAAATCAAACAACGGCATTTTATTTATTATAACCATGTGATTAAACCGGCTTTGGTTGGACTTGCCGGGCCATGGATTTCGGGAGGTATTGAATTCAACTGGCCGCAGCACCATCGTCCCAGTACATACATGCCGGTAGATACTACAATTGAAGAAAATGCCGATGGTAGTGTAACTGTATGGGTAAACGAAATGGAACGGATGTTCCATCAGAAAGGTATGGCTGGATTTACTTTGCGTCCGGGACATGCTTTTCTGGAAATCAAGGGAGTACTCTACAACCGTACTGAAGTTCCTCAGACTTTCCTTTGGTGGGCTAATCCGGCAGTAGCTGTCAACGATTATTATCAGAGCGTATTCCCACCCGATATCAATGCAGTGTTCGACCACGGAAAACGTGCCGTATCAAGCTTCCCTATCGCTACAGGGACTTATTATAAAATGGACTACTCTGCCGGAGTAGATATTTCCAATTATAAGAATATCAAAGTGCCAACTTCGTATATGGCAGTAAATTCTCGTTTTGATTTCGAAGGAGGTTATGAAAACGATACACAGGCCGGAATGTTGCATGTGGCAAGCCATCATATTTCTCCGGGAAAGAAACAGTGGACATGGGGGAACGGAGACTTCGGACGGGCATGGGACCGTAACCTGACCGACGAAGACGGACCTTATATCGAGCTGATGGCTGGAGTATATACTGAAAACCAGCCAGACTTCACCTGGTTGCAGCCTTATGAAGAAAAGAGTTTCGTACAATACTTCTTGCCTTATAGAGAACTGGGTGTTGTAAAAAATGCAACCAAAGATTTGCTGATGAATATTGAACCGGCAGGCGAAGGACAAGTATGCTTTAAAATCTTTGCTACTTCACGTCAGCAGGTAGTCGTTACTTTGAGAGGAGAAGATGGAACTGTATACTATCAGAAAGAAGTAACCATTACTCCGGAAGAACTTTTGAACGAAACGGTAGCAGTAGGCGAAGAGCAATTCACACGTCTGGAACTGGTTGTTACTGCAGGTGCAAAAGAACTTTTGTACTGGCATGCAGAGCCGGACGAAGTGAAACCTATTCCGGATGCAGCGGAAGCAGCCCTGTTGCCTGAAGAAATAAAAACAACAGAACAGTTGTATCTCACTGGTTTGCATTTGGAACAGTACCGTCATGCAACTTATAATCCGGTTGAGTATTATGAAGAAGCGTTGCGTCGCGATCCGATTGATGTACGCAACAACAATGCGCTTGGTTTGTGGTACATCCGTAAAGGACGTTTCCAACGTGCTGAACAGTATTTGTTGACTGCAGTAAAGACATTGCAGAAACGCAATCCGAACCCGTACGATGGCGAACCTATTTACAACCTGGGTCTGGCATTGAAATATCAGGGACGTATGGATGAAGCTTATGCACGTTTCTATAAATCATGCTGGAATGCAGCATGGCAGGATGCCGGCTATTTTGCCTGTGCACAGATTTCATTGATGCAGGGTCGTCTGGAAGATGCACTGGATGAAATTGACCGTTCATTGATTCGCAACTGGCATCATCATAAGGCCAGAGCTTTGAAAGCTGCAATTCTCCGTAAGATGGGACGAAAAGAAGATGCGCTGCGTTTGATTGAAGATTCTCTGGATATTGATAAGTTCAACTTCGGATGCCGTTATGAAAAATACCTTCTGACAGGGGATGTAGCCGACTTGCAGGTTTTGAAAGAACTGATGCGTGGCGAAGCACACAACTATGATGAAATTGCTTTGGATTACTGTGGCGCTGGCTGCTGGACAGAAGCGGCTTCGTTGTGGAATATTGCTTCTTCTGAAAATGCTGTTACTCCGATGACTTATTATTACTGGGGATGGTGCCTGGAAGAAGGAGGCTTGGAAGGTGCAGATGCTATCTTTGCAAAAGCAGTAGCTGCTTGTCCGGACTATTGTTTCCCTAACCGTCTGGAAGCAATCCTTGCGCTTCAGTGTGCTATGGAAAAGAATCCGGAAGACGCAAGAGCTCCTTATTATTTGGGTAACCTGTATTATGACAAGCGTCAGTACGATTTGGCAACAGAATACTGGGAAAAGTCTGCAACTTTGGATGCTTCTTTCCCAACCGTATGGAGAAACTTGGCGTTGGTTTACTTCAACAAGCAGCATCAGGCAGAAAAAGCATTGGAATGTATGGAAAAAGCATTCCGTTTGGATGAAACAGATGCCAGAATCTTGATGGAGCTCGATCAGCTTTATAAGAGAATGCAGCGTCCGCACGCGGAACGTCTGGCTTTCTTGCAGCAGTATCCGGCATTGATTGCGCAGCGTGATGACTTGGTGCTGGAAGAAATTACTTTGTTGAACCAGACTGGTGTATACGAAAAGGCAAAGACTTTATTGGATGCTCATATCTTCCATCCATGGGAAGGGGGAGAAGGAAAAGTACCTGCACAATATCAGTTTGCCCGTGTTGAACTGGCTAAACTTGCCTTGAAAGAAGGAAGAAACGAAGAAGCTGTTCAGTTGCTGGAAGAATGTCTGGTCTATCCTCATCATCTGGGAGAAGGTAAACTATATGGTGCACAGGAAAACGATTTTTATTATTTCCTGGGATGTGCCTACGATGCAATGGGGCAGAAAGAGAAAGCCAAAGAATGCTGGGAGAAGGCTACACTCGGTCCTACAGAACCTGCTGCAGCCCTGTATTATAACGATGCTAAACCGGATAAGATTTTCTATCAGGGATTGGCATTAATGAAACTGGGTAGAACTGATGAGGCTAAAGGTCGTTTCCACAAATTGACATCTTATGGAGAAAAGCATCTGTTCGATAAAGTGAAGTTGGATTACTTTGCGGTGTCTTTGCCCGATCTTTTGATTTGGGAAGACGACTTGGAGGTTCGCAATATCATTCACTGTAAGTACATGATGGCTCTTGGTTACTGTGGATTGGGATTGAAAGACAAATCGCTGGCTTTGCTTCAATCTTTGGAGAATATTGATATTAATCATCAAGGTATTATGGCTTTTGGTAGTTTAATAAGATAAGGTCGATATAGTTATAGGGGAATCCGACAGTCTCAGTCTGCTTTAGTGGGCTGTCTGTCGGATTTTTTTATGGTTATGTTTTAGCTCGGATTCGGATAGGAAAAGTGATTATTTCCTGATGGATACAGTATGAAAAGGCGATGATGAGTGTCGGATGCTTTAGTTGTCGTCGTTGGCTGTAGAGTTGTCGTTGTCGGCTGTATATTCAACGTCGCCGATTGTGCATCCGACGTCGTCGGTTTAAATCCGTAAAAGGAATCATAAATTCATATTACAGATAATGAGTATGTTTTAGAAGTGTATATAAAACCACTAATCCGGTCTGAAATAAAAAAAGAAAGAGACCATCTCAAGCTTATCTTGAAATAGTCTCATTTTCCATTCGTGGAGCTGGAGAAAGTCGATTCAAGAATTCTTATAATATCAGATGATTTCGTATGATGTTGGAAAATAGGTTTTTAAGAAAATTATATATATTATGATGCCATTTAAAGTGTATGAAATAGACAGAACTGTCATCAAAAATTGGCTGTTTCAGATAATTTGCTTTACTTTGTTTTAAAAGAACCTTTTTTTTACTGTTTTACTATGCCGATACGCTTCATTTTGATATTCTTGTTGTGGATTTTATCCTTGTCGGCTGTTGCAGATACTCTTTCGGTACGGGATACCGAAGTGCTACCTGCTGACAAGGAGAGGCTGCGTGAAGCGGCTTTTCATTATCTATACCACGGCAATACTGCTCTGGCTCGAAAATACGGTCAACGCTTGCTGGAATTGGGGGAACTTCAGAACGACCGTGTCTGCGGACAACTGTATGGCCATTTGATACTGGGATTGGTCAATACGGAATCAAGGCTGAGTACTGAAGGTTATACACATTTGGAGACAGCACGGGCTTTGGCAATGCAGTATCATAACCATGAAGCTTTGATGCTAATACTGAATGGGTTTGGCAACTATGCTATGTTTGCCTATGATGACATATATACAGCTATCTCTTATTATTTTCAGGCTTTGGATGAGGCTAAGTACACGGGTAATCGCCGGCAGTATGCTATGATATTGTCCAACATATCGGGGGCTTACTTCATGCGTAACGATTTTTCCGGACTTGTGTATGCTGAAGAGGCTGTAGACATTGCACACAAGATCAAAGAACCCATTCCCCTTTTTTATGGGACAATGAATACTGCTCTTTACTATTTAGCTTCTGACAGTTTGCGTCCGGCTCGTATGGCTATTGAGGCTGTTTGCCAGATGCATACCACTCAGGGGTTCGGAACTAAGTCGGATATTTGTCTGTTGCAAGCCATGTTGTACGCCAAGTATGGAGAAACAGATAAGGCCTACGGATTTTATTCACAGGCTATGGAGAACTTTCCCACTACGTCGGCTTCTACCATTACGATAGTTTATCTGGAATACGCCCGTCTGTTGCGCGCAGACAATCGGGTGAAAAATGCTATCAAGGTTTTGGAATATGCGCTTGGCCATGTGGATGACAGCGGTATACCCATTCATAAGAGACGCCTGCTGAAAGAACTGGCTTTGTGTTACCGTGAGGCTGGGCAGACAGGAAAGGCACTGGAATGTACGTTGGAATACATGGGTTATCAAGACCGTCTGTTTGATGAGGTACGTGAACGGGCCACTCAGGAAGCACGTATTAAGCATGACATTTACTCACGTGAACAGCAAATCAGTGAACAGCAATTGGTTATTTTGAATAATCGTTACCGCACTGTTGTTTTGACTTGCATACTGGCGGCGGTGTTCGTAGCATTGGGCCTGATTTGCTTTTTCTATCGAAAGAAAATACAGTTGTACAATGCCATTGTATCACAAAACCGGGAATGTCTGCATCGGGAAAAAATGTTATTGGCGCAGATGGACAAGATGAGGCAGGACGGGCAGGCTTCTGTTGCCCTCACCAATAAGCTGAATGATTTGATGTCGCGTTTCACAACGTTGATGATAGAAGAACAGTTGTTTACAGACCCTTCTCTTACTGTCGGCTCCATGGCTGACCGTTTGGGTACAAACCGTACTTATCTGTCAAAAGCAATTAATGAGACTACAGGGAAAAGTTTCACACAACTGGTCAATGAATATCGTATTCGCCAAGCTATTGTTGAAATTTCAGATTTGGCTGCCAATAAGCCGTTGAAGCAGATAGCTGCTGAAGTGGGGTTCAGTTCGCTTTCAACATTTTATACCTGTTTCCAGTCTGGTACCGGCATGACGCCGGCTTGTTACCGTTCGCAACTGAAAGGAATGTAGTATTCTTTTTCTTTATCCGTCAAATTGATGAATCACGAAAATATAAGGCTTTGAGTTTGTGCCGTTTTTCTGTTATTTTGTTGGAAAATGATAGAAAATAATTAAAATTTTTGACACATGAACAAAGCTATTATTCATTACCTGAAACAGGTGCTTTTGCTGGTATTGACAGCGGTACTTGGACAAGGTTGTACCCGTAAGGCTGATTCACCCTTGCTGGAAGGAATCCTGAACGTGACTGAACCCACCAGAATTACTCTCGTTTACGATTATCTGGGAGATAACTACGTGGAAGAATTGACTACAGATTCAACTGGTTCTTTTATCTACAACCCCAAATTGGAAGGCGGTGAGGCCGACCTCTTTATTTACGTAGGGCAAGATATTTATGGTGCCTATGTAAAAGAAGGCTGTTCTACTCACATTGCTATTGATGGAGAGAATGTTACCTTCAGGGGGGATAATACTGACCGTTGTACTTTTCTCAATACTTTATATCACACTTTTTCTCCTTGGGCCTTCAAGCCTACGCCTGACCATCCTTTTGATGTGGCCGAATGGAACACACGTCTGGAAAAAAGCCGAGAAACTGTAGAAAAAGCTTTGGACGGAGTGATTGACAGTGAAGTTCGTGCCAGATATCGTCAATTGGCCGATGCCACTTATAAATATTATCTCCTTCAGAATCTGGCCTTGGAGCGCATGATGAATCAGACTGACAATAAGCTGCAAAGTGATTCAATTATTGCCACCATCGATCCGAATGCCGACATCACCCGCCTGAGCGGGTTGCTTAACTATTGGTATAACAATGCCGATTTGGGTGTAAATACCGGTGAGTGCGTTGATTTGGAAGATTTCTTTGCACGTCAGGTAAAAGGAGTGGATAGTGTGCTGACTAACGAAAGCAACAAGAAAAGCCTTATCAACACGTTGTGTAACATGTTTCTCATGTATCAACCGTCTGATAGTACCATTCATGAATTCCAGACAGCCATTGCACCCCAATTGGCCAAGGCACCGCGCATAGTGGAGAATATTGAAAAGGTGTTGGCCGAACGTGCCCAGCGCATTAAAGATGGAGATCTTTTGCCAGGGAATCCTATCTTGATTGCACGTGATGGCAGCCGTACCACTTTAGCCGATGTCATCCGTGGAAAGGTAGCTTATATTGACTTTTGGGCTACGTGGTGTGCTCCTTGTTGCCACGAAATACCTTATTTTGAGAAAGTATGGGAACAATATAAAGAAAATGAGCACATTGTCTTTGTTAGCATTTCGCAAGATGATGACCGGAAAGCTTGGGAAAAGAAGATAGACAAAGATCAACCTGCCTGGCCCAACTATATTTTCGACAAAAACAGCGGAAGTAAATTCCTTGAAGACATGAGTATTAATTCCATTCCGCGTTTTGTTATCGTGGGTGCCGATGGACGAATTCTCTCGGCTAATGCGGCTCGTCCGTCTGATAAGGACATTGCTACGGTGCTTGATGCAGCTTTGACTCGTTAAACCGTCTGTCGGTGCATGGCTTGAATTTTATATTTAACAATCTTGAATTCTAGTAGAAGAATGAAACATTTATCTTATATATTGTTGGGGGTGGCGAGCACTGCATTGCCGTTCATGCTCCATGCACAAAGTGTGAATAATAAGCCGGTAAGGCAGGCTGTTCATGATATCGAACAGAAGACAGTGGTAGGTACCATCCTTGATGAAAACGGGGAACCGCTACCCGGTGCTTCCATACGTATTGAAGGCACAGAACTTGGTACTATCACTGATATAGATGGCAACTTCTCGCTTCTGGTCAAAGGGAAGAAACCTGTGCTCATTGTATCTTACATCGGAATGAAGACTACTCAGGTTCGTTTGCTGCCGGAATCCAAATACGTACGTCTCACATTGGAACCTGATATCACACTGATGGATGAAGTCATTGTGACAGGCTACCAGAATATCAAGCGGGAAAACGCTACCGGTTCTTTCCAGAACCTCACGTCAAAGGATATGGACAAACGTTATACGGGTGACATTACCAGTAACCTGGAAGGGAAAATCCCTGGTATGGTGACAGTGAGCAATAATCCTAATGCTACTGGTGAAAATGCCATTACTATCCGTGGTGTCGGTACTTTCAATGCTCGTACCAGTCCGCTGGTCGTAGTAGATGGATTGCCTATTGAAGGTGGTATCGATAGTGTGAACCCTTATGACATCGAAAATATCACCGTGCTGAAAGATGCATCGGCTGCCGCCATTTATGGTGCGAGAGCATCTAACGGGGTTATTGTCATATCAACCAAGCGAGCTAAGGAAGAGCGTCTTTCTATCGATTTCAACGCTGACCTTGTGGTGAGTGAACGGCAGGATTACAGCAACTATAACTGGGCTTCGGCTGCTGATATTATTCAGCTGGAGAAGTATAATTTCAACGCCATGCTGCAAGAAGATCCTAACCTTATTCAAGATGAAATTAAAGCAGCCGCAGATGGGCGCATCTTCACTCAATCGCACGTGATGCGCCTTTTGTTGCAGAACTATCAGGGGCTGTTGAGTGATGCCGATTTGAACGCTATTCTCGACCGCTGGAGTCAGAACGACTATCGTAGTGAATGGCGTGATATGCACGATCGTACTCAAATTACCCAACAGTATAATCTGGGTATTCGTGTCAAAAGCAAATCACTCAGTTCGAGCATTGCCTTTAATTACATGGCCGATAACCGAGGTGCAAGAAAAGAGCAGGATAATTCCCTCTCTTTCAGTTATAATGGTGATTTGAAGGTGAATAAATGGTGGGATATGTCATTTGGGGTAAACGTTCTGAATAATCGTTCGAAGTACCACGCTTTGGGAAGTTATGACAACATAAACTCATTCATGGCTTATGAAAGCATGTACAATGAAGATGGCACCTTGCGACGTATGGAAGCTGATGTTTATCCAGGTGAGAAGGCTTTCGACAACGCTGAATACGAGCTGAAAGACCCGACTTACAACTACGCAGAAGAAATGAATTATAACTTCAGTAAATATCGCTATACCAATGTACGAACACACGTGAAGACGCTCTTCCGTTTGCCGGTGAAAGGATGGACGGCTCAGGCACAGTTTCAGTATGAAGACATTACATCACGTACACAGACTCGTTACAACAACGAGTCGCACTATATGCGTAGTCTTTACAACCTCTACACTACGGCACAGTATATCACAGAGTGGGTGGTTGACCCCGACTTTGATTGGTTTGATCCGAACATCGACTGGACAGACCCACATTTGGGTATGAAAGAAGAAACCCGTCTTGATCTGAACCATGCCATACCAGATGGTGACTTGTTACAGACGAATAACACTTCAAGTCAGTTTTATACTTTCCGGGCACAGACGCAATACAACCGTACTTTTGGTTCACATGCCGTAGATGTACTGGCTGGATTTGAATATCGGCAGACGCATACTACGACAGATGGGGATTTGAAGTATGGCTATGATTACCAGACACAGACCAACAAGAACCTGCTGACGGATTGGAGTTTCATCAATAATCCTTATACAGGTGTACTAGGTACTAACTATGGTGTGTCGGGTGCTCCGAAAACATTCTCTACCAGCGATGTATTACATCGGTATTATTCGTATTATTTTACAGCGAATTATGTGTACGACAGCCGTTACAGTCTGTTCGGCTCGTATCGCGTAGACCGTACCGATCTCTTCGGCACTGATCCGAAATTCCGTGGACGTCCCCTATGGTCAGTAGGAGCCAGCTGGAATCTGCACAACGAAGACTTCTTGAAGTGGATTGAGTGGATGAACGTATTGAAGGTGCGTGCTAGTTTCGGTCTGACAGGTAATATTGACTCTTCTGTTTCATCGTACCTTACCGCCAGTCTGGGTACCAATCAGTACAACGGTAATCTGGTGGGTAGTTTGAAAACACCGCCTAATGACCAGTTGCGTTGGGAGAAAACGGCTACATGGAACGCAGGTCTGGATTTTGCTTTGTGGGGCTACCGTCTGAACGGATCGTTGGATATATATCGCAAGAAAGGGAGTGATTTGTTGACTTCAACGGATTTGGATCCTACCACAGGATGGACGTCACTGACTATTAATAACGGGAAAATGACTAATGCTGGTGTTGAACTCCAGTTAGACGGACGAATTTTGCCTGCCAAGAAACGCCGTGATTTAGGTATTAATTTGGGATTTAACTTGGCTTATAACAAAAATAAAGTGACGAAAGTGTCGCATTATCCCGAATCGGGAGCTGAATACTTGAGAACTTCGTTGCATGAAGGTTATCCACTCAATTCTTTGTTTTCGGTGAATTATGTGGGGTTGATTGAAAATGAGGGTGTTTACCTGTTGGGCTGGAAAGACAAAGAAGGTAATGTACATACCGAGTCTGTGGGAAGTGGAGTTTTTGAGGTGGAGGATGCCGTATTCTCGGGTACTTATACACCTACCATCAGCGGTGCCATCACACCTGAAATAACTTGGAACGGTTTCTTTGCGTCGGCTATGTTCAATTTTTATGGCGGGCATTACATGCGAACTGATAACGATGCCTGGGGGGCGACTATTGGAGGTACCGGAGGCTATAAGGCTATTTTTGGTAACGGAGCTGTCAGCAAGGACTACTTGCGTTACTGGCAGGGTGACAAGGATGTGCCAGGTAATGGATACATGGCACAGAAATACAGTGAGACCAGCTACGGTATCTATCGCCACACCAATGTGGAACATGCTGGGTACGTGAAGTTGCGTAATCTGGTTTTGGGTTATAGTTTTAGTGAACGTATCTGTAAGGCCATCGGCTTGAATGAGCTGCGCTTGCGTTTCCAGGTTAATAATGTCTGTACTTGGGCACGTAATAGCAAGGGGCTTGATCCCGAGGCGGTAAATCCCTTAACCGGAGCCAACTATAATCGTGTGCCGCGTAGCTACACCATGAGCATATTCTTTAATCTTTAACAATGGACAAGACTATGACAACTAAAAAGATATTTACTACTGTGCTGACAGCTGTCATGCTGTGTTGCACTACTGCCTGTGAGGATAAGCTGGATATTGTGCCTTTGGGTGAGACAACCTTGGATAGTGTAGATGATTTGGAAACATTACTGAATCAGGTGCCTATGTTGTATCAGACAGAGAATCAGTTTGAGATGCTGTGTAACAATATGTACGCTAAGTGGGATGGATTGCCGGATTTGTTAGCCAACTCTAATAGTGTGACTTATGCACTTGTGAAATATGACGAAACAGTAGATCGTGTCAACCTGACCACTTCAAGCAGCTTGTACGAAAATTTATATAGCAATATCAATTACATGAACGTGGTTATCTCTAAAGCTCCTGAGGCCGATGGAGACGATGCCAAACGTATTCGTATCATTGCTGAGGCACAAGTATTGCGTGCCTGGTATCATTTTCTGTTGGTCAATATGCACGCCAAGCAGTATGACGAGGCAACAGCCGCGCAGTTGGGTGGCATAGCCTATGTGGATAATACCAATGTGGGAGAGCAGAAAACAAAACTGACTTTGAAAGAGGTGTATGAACGAATATTAGCCGACTGTAGTGATGAAGTCCTGGCCAAACTGATACAGAGTCATGTGGATGATCCCTGCCGCTTCGGAGTAGACTTCGGTTATGGTGTGCGTGCCAAAGTGTTGTTTCAGATGAAACATTATGATGAGGCACTGCATTACGCTAATCTTGCCCTTGCTGTGAACGGACATATTGAGGATCGTACTACCGTGAAAACCAATCAGAACTGGGTGTTGAATGAAACGGCTCAAAATAATTATTATCTTATATGGTGTGACAACAGCAATTTGGGGGATTTGTATGGTATTTGTATCACTCCTGATGTAGCGACACGGATATCTCCAGATGACTATGTGAATAAATATTATCTGAGCGACGGTGTCAAGGCTTGGGATGAACCATATCCGACCCTTCCCGATGGCTGCCTACAATGTAATGTGTCAGATATCAAATGGAATGTTTACGGACTCCGTTCAGAGTCTATGTATTACTTGGCTGCTGAATGCCTTATCAGGCAGGGGGATTTGGAAGGCGGACTGTCTCGTGTAGACCGGGTGCGGGATATGCGTATTGAAAACTATCAGCCTTACGCTGCTCAGGCTGCCGGACTGACCGAGCATGAGGCCATGAAATTATTGCAAGACTCGAAGCGTGTGGAGTTTATTAACACCTTCGAAAATTTCTGTGACCGGAAACGTTGGAACTCCGAGAGTAATTATGCTGAGACTATTGTCCGCGATTTAGGACCTGAATATGGTGGTATCGTTACTCTGAGTCCGGATTCACCATTGTGGGTGTTCCCTTTTCCACAGAACGCCGTGTTACACAATTCATCTCTGACGCAAAACTATTGATTACGTTTTCTATCTGTAAGAAATGCTTTTGTTGTTTTTAGTATTTGGAGTTATGTAGGTGTTCTATTTCTTATTTGGAGATTATGATTTGGAATATTGCATAAAGAGGGATATTCAGTAAATGTTCCACAAAAATAGGATGGCATATGAAGATGATATAGCAAAATCACTCCATATGCCATTTTTATCGGGCAGCAATATTAAAAAATCTCTTAACTGCAGTTTTCTTTTCTTACATTCTTAAACTTATTTTATAATTAGTAATTTTATTAATCTATATAAGGCTTCTGGGGGATTTGGGATGGAAGAAAATTATTGCAGAGTTCGGTTGTTTGCTCTTTTTAACTCTGAAATGGTTAAACTATCATAAAGATAAGAGGAGTAAGAATTGTATATAAAAGAAAGACCGCTGATCATCAGCGGTCTTTGAAACATTTCGTGGAGCTGGAGGGAGTCGAACCCTCGTCCAAACAAGGAAGCCATATGCTTTCTACATGCTTATCTCTGCCTTCGGTTTTCGTGCATAAGCAAGACCAGAGCCACCCACTTATACCTTAGTCTTTAAAATTTCATTTTGTTCGCAAGACAAGAACAAAACTATTTCCGATTTTACTGCATCGCTTTACCAAACGCTTCGGAACAAGAGCTTTTGAGCAATGTCTCGTTTCTACCACTGTGGCAGAAATAAAGTTAATCTACTGTACTTCGATTAAGCAGCGAGAGCATAGTTTTCGTTGCCAGATAATAGTTCAGTAACTGAGATTATAGTGCAAATCACTGACGCACTGCATGCTTACATACCACATCTCTCGCTGTCAAAACCAGTCAACCCCGAATGATGAAATATTTCTTTCTTGCAAAGATATGAAAAAAGAATGGATTTATCTAATGCTTCTTGGAAAATTGTCTAATTTTGAAGAAGAACAAAGTTTAAGTATATGAAAAAAATAAAGTGGTTGGCAGCAGGAATCGTTTGTTTTTCTGCGTGTATGGGAAGTCAGCAGAAAGCAGCGGTCGGGCTTGCAGAGACAGGAGATACGCTTTATCTCTGTGTGGGAAGTTATGCTTCGGCAGCTGATGAGGGAGTACAGATGTATCAGTTCAATCAGGAAACCGGAGAAGCTGTATATGTAAGTGGGCTGAAAGGAGTTTCTAATCCTTCTTACTTGGTTGCATCTACAGATGGAAACTGGATTTATGTGGTGGGTGAAGACGAGGGAGCTTCTTCTACTGTAAATGCGGTGTCTTTTGATAGGCAGACAGGAAAACTGGTATTGATGAATACTCAGTTAACACAAGGAGGAGCTCCGTGTTATGTGACATTGAGTCCGGAAGAAGACTTTGTACTGACTGCCAATTATATGGGAGGTAATATATCTGTTTTCCCCTTAGAGGAAAATGGAAGATTAAAAGCAGGCGATACGATTAATTTTACAGGTAGCGGACCGGATAAGGAGCGTCAGTCGCAGCCTCATTTACATTGTGTACAGTTTACTCCCGACGGACGTTTCTTGTTGGCTAACGATTTAGGAACAGACCGTATTCATGTCTTTCCGGTAAAAGAGGATGAAAAATCAGAATTGCTGGAAAAAGAGAATGCTTTTGATATTTGTTTACCCTCAGGTTGTGGTCCCCGTCATCTTTGTTTTGCTCCAAATGGTAAACACGCTTATCTGCTCACCGAATTGTCGGGGGAAGTTATAGGCTTGTCGTACGATGAAGCCGGATTCGATACTATTCAGCATATTAAAGCCGATACATTGGATGCCCGGGGAAGTGCCGATATTCATCTTTCTCCGGATGGAAAGTTCCTTTATGCATCGAATCGTTTGAAAGGGGACGGTATTGCTATATTTGAAGTCAGTTCGGAAGATGGTACCTTAGATAAGGTCGGGTATCAGCCAACGGGAATTCATCCGCGTAATTTCAATATAACTCCTAATGGAAAGTATCTGTTGGTGGCTTGTCGGGATACAAACGAGATTCAGATATATGAAAGGGAGGAAGAAAGCGGTCTATTGAAAGATACTGGAAAGCGTATTAAAATGTCCAAACCCGTTTGTGTGCAATTTTTTCCTTATTAGAAAAGACTATTAAATACAAATGCCCCGGCAAAAGAAAACTTTCTTTGCCGGGGCATTTATTTTTGTATAATCAACAGACGGAAGCTTTATTTCATCTTGTATACCAATGTTCCACCCTTCATGATATCTTCATGAGTAATGTAGTTCTTGGTATAAGGTTTCCCGTTCAATGTGATACTGTCTACATACATATGTTCTTTCGACAAGCCTTCTGCTATGATGGTAAATGTCTTTCCGTCGGCCAGATGCAGTGTGAACTTCGGAAGCTGAGGTGCACCGAATACGTATTCACCACTTACCGGGTTTACAGGATAGAATCCCATAGCCGAGAACATATACCATGCAGACATCTGTCCGCAGTCGTCATTTCCACACAAACCGTTTGGTTTTGGAAGATACTGTGTATCGAAAATCTGACGAATCAGCTCTTGAGTGCGTTCCGGACGTCCTGCTAGAGTATACAGGTAAGTGACGTGATGGCTTGGTTCGTTACCGTGTGCATACTGTCCAATCAGTCCGGTCACATCGGCTTGTGTAGTTTCCAGTTTCACTGTAAATACAGAGTCAAGTTTGTTGAGGAACGGTTCTTCTCCTCCAAACAATGCAATCAGACCCGGTACATCGTGCTGAACATGCCAGGTATATTGCCATGCATTTCCTTCGGTATAGTCTCCACCTACACTTTCAGAGTGTCCTACCTGACTTGGGTTGAACGGGCTCTTCCATGTACCGTCAGCTTTTTTCGGGCGCATGAATTTTGTAGAAGGATCGAACAGATTCTTGTAGTAATCTGCACGTTTTGCAAAGTAAGCAGCATCTTCTTTTTTCCCCATACGTTTTGCCATATCGGCAGCTGCATAATCATCGTATACACTTTCCAAAGTTGATGAAACTGATTCTGCTTCTGTCAGGTCGGTAGGGAAGTAACCGTATTTTGTATAGTTTTCCCAGTTCGATTTCAGCGGGTGAGATACCGTCTGAGTACGTTTGATAGCATTGAAGGCACGTTCTGCGTCAAAGCCTCTGAATCCTTTTGCATACGCTTCTGCGATGATGGATACGCTGTGGTTGGCTACCATACAGAAGGTTTCACCACCCCATAATCCCCAGATAGGAAGATGTCCGATTGTTTCAGCTTGATCTACCAGTGAGTTTACAAGACCATCTACACGTTCAGGTACCATCAGAGTATAGAACGGATGTGCTGCACGGTAAGTATCCCATGCCGAGAAAGTAGAGTAGAATTTACCTCCGGTTGCCGGTACTACTTCGTCGTGTGCATTACGGTATTTACCGTCTACATCCGAGATTTCATTCGGCTGGATCAATGCATGATAGAAACTTGTATAGAAGTTGGTCTTTTCATCCTGTGTTCCTTCTACTTCGATACGGCTCAGATAACTGTTCCATTCGTCTTTTGCAGCCTGACGAACTCCTTCAAAATCCCATCCGGCCACTTCGGCAGCCATATTGGCCTTTGCACCTTCTACACCAGTAGTAGACAATGCTACTTTCATCATCAGCTGGTCTTCCGGTTTCATATCGAATGTAGCTACGATGCGCTGTCCTTTTTCTGTTTCAGCCATCGGCAGGTTGACAGTGCTGATTACCGGGCGGTTGAACTGCATTACAAAGTAGTATACCTGATCTACCCACACCTTATTAATTACGTGTCCGGTCAGGGTGCTGTCGTTTTCCCAATTGGTTTCACATATACTTACCTGCGAATGATATTGTTTTTCGTTCCATGCCGGTCCGTGCTGAAGGTCGATAAGTACAGAGGCAGAATCTGCTTTATGATATGTATAACGGTGTAATGCAGTGTGAGTGGTAGCAGTCAGTTCGGCTGTTACTCCCGGCTGGTCTAAGGTTACGGTATAATATCCAGGTGTAGCACTTTCGCTTTTTTTAGAGAAAGGACTACGGTATCCGTCCCAGTTGCGCTGGCGGTTGCCTGTAACCGGCATTACCAGAATATCACCCAAGTCCATACATCCGGTTCCGTTCAGGTGAGTCTGGGTGAATCCCCATATCAGTGAATCTTCATATACATATTCAGAGCAATATCTCCATCCGATAGCTCCTGTAACCGGGCTGGTCTGAATCATACCGAAAGGACGGCAAGCACCCGGGAAAGTGTGTCCGTTATCGGCTGG
>UQPQ01000001.1 GCA_900542985.1 uncultured Bacteroides sp. | reverse complement strand
TAACAGGCAAAGAAATGAGAAGTTTTAAAGACTTGAATGTCGCTTACAAGCCGGAGGACGGCAAGAAGCGATTTCCCGGTGTGGTGGTAAGCATCCGGGAACTGGTAAACTTACCGATTGTAGTGAAGGACTTTGAGACCGGTATCAAGACCGAGCAGGGAGAAGACCGCTGTATTGTGGCCATCGAAGTGAACGGCGAAGCAAAGAAGTTCTTCACCAACAGCGAGGAAATGAAGAATATTCTCGCACAAGTAAAGGAAATGCCGGATGGTTTCCCGTTTGAAACGACCATCAAGACAGAGACATTCGGCAAAGGTAGAACCAAATACGTGTTTACATGAGAAGAGTTGAAGGAAGTTCCGGGGTTTCGCTGATGGAATGCACGAACCCGGTTAAAGACAAATGGCGCATCCGATGGGATGTGCAGGAAAAAGAGAACGGCTCTGCCTCCTACATGGAAGAGGAGTTCGGACACAAGCCTACTGATGAGGAAATCCGCACATTGGTTATGTCATGGTATAACAGCCAGACTGATGCAGCTATCCTATCCGGATTCGCCTATAATGGCGCCCCTGTATGGCTTTCTACGGAGAACCAATACAACTATAAGGCAGCATACGATTTGGCCGTTCAGACGGGCGGAGAGACCCTTCCGGTTACATTCAAATTCGGTTCGGATGAACAGCCCGAATACCATACCTTTGAAAAGTTGGATAATCTGAAGGACTTCTACATTCAAGCGGTCAGACACATCCAAAACACACTGGCTGAAGGATGGAAAAGGAAAGATGTATTCAACTTGGATTTATATCGGATTGAATGATTGACAATCCCTTCGGGGGAAGGATAAAAAAAAGCCCCCGGCCTGTTAAATAGTCGTCTCACTTACCATTTAAACATAAAGCACCTCTTACCGGCACGACCGGGGGCAGATACCCTCGTTCGCCAGTAAGAGGCTTTTTTATGTAAGCGCTATTCTGCGCAATGATAAGTGAGACAATGCAAATGTACGAAATTTAACTGGATATGAAAGTAATTGAGATACTAAAATTGAACAGAGAGCTTTTAAAAACGTGCCATTACATGGGCATACGACCCGATGACGTGCAATATATAGAACTATATAATGAATATAACAAGTTGCAGACCAATGGTGAAAAAGTGTCTTATATCGTAGCTACGCTTTCCCTACGATATGGCATCAGTGAGCGAAAGGTGTATGACCTGATCAAGCGTTTTAAAACCGACTGCAATTTGTGTGCAGTGTAATCAGGACTTCCTCCCACTAAAGGCAAACTCCCCTACCCTACCTTTGTATCGCAATAAATAACATTCATATCATGGACAAGTATTATCAAATCTTAGGCAAGGTGCTTTCGTCCGGAAAGATGCAAAGCAATAAAAAAGGGAATATCCGCTACCTACTGAATGAACAGCTGACGCTGCTCCCTGCCGACCTTCTTGATATATTCGAGGGGCATACCATAGCGCGGAAGAAGTTAAAAAACGAGTTACAACTGTTTATGAGGGGCGAACGAAACGTGGAAAAATACAGGGAGGCCGGAATCAACTGGTGGGACTACTGCGGCTCTATCCTTGTGAACAGCTACCCAACCTATTTTGAAAAACTGCCGCCACTCATCGAACGCATAAACAGGGAAAAAAGGAACAGCAAAAACTATATATTGTTTCTCGGATCTACAGGAACAGAAAGCAACCAGGCTCCATGCCTTAGTCTTGTTCAGTTCCAGATAGAGCAAGGAGAACTGGTCATGACCGCCTATCAGCGAAGCAGCGATGCGAATTTAGGACTGCCGGCAGATATTTATCATTTGTATCTAATATCAAGACAGATTGAGTTGCCACTAAAATCCATCACCCTGAATCTGGGGAATGTGCATATTTACGAAAACAACATCGACAAAACAGAACAGCTGCTTGCCGGCAATGAAAATGTAAAATTTGAATTGAACGTATGAGAAAGATGTATCTGTCAGCCCCTCTCCCATTTGTCGGGCAAAAGCGTATGTTAGCCAAGGAATTCATGAAAGTGCTGGAGCAATATCCGGATGGAACATTGTTTGTTGACCTGTTCGGTGGCTCCGGATTGTTGTCTCACATTACCAAATCCCTCAAGCCCCACTCTACTGTTATCTATAATGACTTTGATAACTACCGCTTCCGCATGAAGCACATTCCGCAAACGAATCAGCTGCTTGCTGACATTCGCGAAATGGTAGGGAATTCCGTACCACGTCATAAAATCATTAAAGGAGAACTGCGTGAACGAATATTCAGCCGCATCGAGCAGGAAGAGAATAGCACCGGATATGTGGATTTCATTACCCTCTCCTCCTCTATCTTGTTTTCCATGAAATACAAACTGTCTGTTCAGGATATGCGGAAGGAAGCTTTATACAACAATATACGCAAGACCGGCTACCCGGAATGTACGGACTATCTCGAAGGGCTGGAAATCGTATCTTGCGATTACAAGGAAGTATTCAACCGGTATAAAGATATTCCTGGAGTAGTATTTCTTGTTGATCCGCCCTATCTGTCCACTGACGTAGGGACCTATAACATGTACTGGAATATGGCAGACTATCTGGATGTGCTGAATGTACTGAAGGGGCATTCATACGTATATTTCACATCCAACAAATCTTCAATTCTGGAGCTGTGCGAATGGATAGGTAAAAATAGGGATTTAGGTAATCCTTTTGAAAACTGCACAAAGGTGGAATTCAATGCTCACATGAATTACAACTCTTCTTACACAGATATGATGCTTTACAAGAAAGAGGCTGCCTGATTGCGTTTACTTTGCCTGTATTGAACAAAAAAGCCGCAGACGGTAATTTGTACGTCCGCGGCTTTTTCTGTCTAATAAAGACGGCTATTGCAGCCGCTTGATGGCCACACACTGATATACCTCGATACTTTCCACAATATCCTCATGGTTGTGATTGGTATCACTCTCCACCAGATCCAGCTCCAAAAAGGTCTCCCCGCTCAATCCGGCAAGCTGTGCATGAAGCAGTCCGGACAGGTCAAACACCTTCAGCGCATCCTCCTGCAGCTCGCTGCCCTCAGCACTCGAACCTTCCCAGTCCGTCACGATGTGCAGTTTAATCAAAGGTTCTGCCCGGTATTCCACACCGGGAACAATCGCATTCCACTGTATAGGGCAGAATTCCACAAAGACAGCCGGACGCTCCCAGTTTTCTTCCTGTTCGATGAATTCCACATTATGGTTCCACAAGTCTATGTGCTTGATAAGGTCAATGGCCTTCAGCTCCCGGCAAAGCATCCGGTAAAGTTCTTTTCTCATTTTCTTATGATATTATATTCAATGGTAAAATACTCTGTTAGGTTCTCTTCTACAATCTCACGGACGGCTTTTTCCACTTCAGGCGATGTGCCGAGGAAACGGCGTCGGGGAATCCTGATGGTGCTTCCTGCTTTCTTTAAAGCCATGAACATCCAAAAATCGGCTTCTGTATCAAGCCGGACATTTCGTTTGTCTTTTCGAAGTTTGCCGTCTTTTCTTCTACCGAACGCTCCGGTTGCCTCATAATACTTATGCCAGAAGAAACGCTTCATCCGCTTGGTCACCACTATTTCACCGCCATCATTATGAATGGCCGCATAGGGCAGAGAGGTAAAGAAGGTAATGCTGTTTTCCGTTGTCCGACTTCCGATACTTTTCCGAAGCGCCCCGGTATCTGTTAGTATGGCTCTACCTTCATTCCGGATGGGGCTTTTCCGTCGCTGCCATTTCTCACTGAAAAAAGCCTGCCGTTCAAAGTTCTTGTCAAACTCATCACTCATTTCCACCTGAATGTCTTTCAGTATCCGGGCCACTACTTTTTTTACGTTTTCATTCATTCCCAGTCAAAGTTAAATTTCAATTGTACCGTATCGTCCGGCAAATCATTTTTAGGGTCTGCGGACGCTTTAAGCATATTGTAGAATGTACGCTCACTAATAGCATACACAGGATATATGTACCGCCGCCATATTTCACGGTTCGGTACACCGTGACTGGCATAATGGTCATATATCCTGTTTACTTCTACTACACGCTTCTGATAACTGACTCCGTGCCGCTTTCCCATATAGGTTTAATCGTTCATAGACGGTTCTACTTTAGGTTTATAGGGACGGATGTCAAACGTCATTTTTGCGCTTACCGTTACCCGGCCACTTCCTTCACACTGTCTGCAGACTTCCTCAACGGTTTCGCTTCGCTTCTTTCCAAAGATCCGAGAGGGATATTCTACAACTTTCTTTACTTTACCTGTACCGTAGCAAGCACGGCACAGGGCTACTTTCGGAGATTTCTCCACTTCTTGTATCATAGTTCTATTATTTATGATTCTGTCATTCCCAGAGGGATAGGTTTCCACATTCCGTTTTCGTTTTTGATTTCAGCACGGATAAACTGTTTGCTCACTTCCGGCTGGTAGGCTTCCTCAATGATACGCACACCTTCAATGAAACGGTCATCTCCGGTTTCCATGGCCACTTTGCGAAGCTGCACGATGCGTGAAGCCTTCAGCGTTCCCTTGGCATCACGGGCCAACAGACGAAGCACCATGCTCACCAGTGCCTTGGTCTTTTCATCTTTGGCCAGACCTTCGATGTATTCCTTCACAATGGCTATACCGTCTTCCACCGTGTCACGGTAACCGTCGGTCACATACACACCCAGCGTGATTCGTTTGTCGCCTTCACTGTTAGTAAAGGTATGGCTGCGCTGGTCATCCTTCACCTTGGTCTTGAAAAGGTCTGCCTTCATTTCCAGAATGGTTTTGAAGTTGTCCATCACAGTCTGCTTGCTTGCCTTGATCTGCTCACTGATGCCCAGCAGTACCGGAATGGAGTTTGCTATCTCCTCATCCACCATCTGTTTGTACATTTCGCGGTCATTCTTGGCTTTTTCCTCTGCCGCTTTCTTTGCTTTTTCTCTCTGGAAGGCTTCAAATTCCGCCTTTTCCTCTGCCGTCATTACCACGGTCGTTTGTTTCATTTCTTCCATGATTCTTGTTTTTTGGGGTTATTGGTTTTCATAATCCTGCATTTCAGGTTCGTCTTCCATCAGCATAGCCTCTCCGTTGGCGTATGCCCAGTCAGCCAATTCACTATAAAACTCGGCTGCATCTTGCTTCTCCATATCAGAGGCAAGCAGGTTGATTTCCTTTTTCAGATTCTCTAAAATCTTTGTGTTTCTATTTTCCATATCCTATCAGTTTGCCGGAGCATCAGGGTCAATCTGAATGAGTGATACCATGCTCACGGGGTTAATCGTTTGCTTTTCTTTCCTGGGCTTCAAGCCGCCTTTCCGTTGTATGGACCGAAGCTTTACCGCCAGTTCATCCAGTTCGTCCACCGTAATCTGTCTGAACGCTTTGCCGACTATTCGGGGATTACTGCAGAAGTCATTGATTCGTGCCCAGTCGGATGTATCTATGCCCAGCTTCTGCATCAGGTTCAGACAGAGACTCCGTTTCCGCCGCAGCTCCTCACGCAGCTTCTGTCGCCATTCGTCTTGTCCGCTCAGCTTCTCCAGAGCCGTACAGCAGGCTTCATACTCCTTGGCTGTCATTTCCTTCAGACTGTCCGTCCGGTTCCACGTGTACTGCAGCACAATGCTTTTCTTGAATTCTTCCCGGTCTCCTGTACAGGGAAGCTTGTTGAACAATGTGTAGAACCGGGCGAAATTGGTTACTTCCTGTGCCATGTCATTTACCATTAAGAATCATTTCACATTCCGTTGATTTGGTACTGACACGATAAATTATCTTATCCGGCTTCACTGATTTACCTTTGTATTCAGCCTCAATTTGCTTAGCAAATATCTTTTTGAACTCATCACCCATTTTAGAAAGTATTTCTTTATTGTACTCCCCGCAAAAACCTATGCGTGAGGATTGGATTTCACGAATTGTTCCTCTATATACCGTAGCGGTCAACTTCATCACCACAACACCGGTTTCCATTTTTATTTTTCCCATATCGACTAATTTTATTCAAACAACACTTTAATGCCACACGAACTGGCCACGTCAAGTTCCAGTTTGGCTCCCTTGCTCAGTTCCCAGTCCTTCAGCATATAGATATAGTCACAAGCCAGCAACAGGGCAATGTCGGCCCGCATGTGGGCTCTCCAATGAGCTTCATCCGGCAATCCGTTCCTGAAAGGGTTTACAGGGTCATAGCCTTGTGCCTTCAGTTCCTCCTCGGCACGGCTGAAGGCTTCCTTGCGCTCATCCATGTCATAATGCGCGATAGCTCCGCTGATGTACACCTTCCCGGCACCGGTCGCCTCACCGCGCTGATAAGCCTTGTGCCGTTCCCACCGTTCCGGAACGACCACACTGTAGTTGCACGATTGGCAGCAGCAGCCTTCTTCTTTCACCGGGAACGGATTGTATCCGTAGCCCTCATACTCTTTGCCGCAGATGCAGCACACTTTCTTTTCTTCTTTCTTTTCCATCACTTCAAATCTTTTTAATGTTTACTTTACAACTTGGATTCCATATCAGCACATTACGTGCAAACAAGACATCACCCGTTTCTATTACGACATGACCGGGCATTTTCGCTCTTCTCACTTTTAAGTCGCTTTGGATGTTTCGCTCCAGCCAGTCATCCAATACGGACCGGCTGGAATTTCCGTCCAGCAGTATCTGGAACACTTCAGTTCCGGTGTAGCTTTCAAAAGCCTTCTCGTTATTATCCATAATCATTTTGGTAAATTATTACTTGTTTGAATGATTCCGTCTTCCCATACCACATAATAGCTTCCCGGGTCTCCAATGGCGCGTCCTTGACAATAAGCTTTATAACCGACCACCCGAATCTTCATATCACAGATATATTTCAATCTTACTGCACCGCCACCCATCGGCTGGCTTTTCTTTTCCTGGCTGATCCAGATGAAACATTTCTTCGGAAAGGTTTCCATCAGTTCCACAGCCTGCGGATAATCCCATCCGGCCACCTGAAAGGAATCGATGATGATAAACTTCGGGCTTTTCGGTTTTTTCAGTCTGGCAATCACTTCCTCCAGACTGCCTTCTGTCACCACACGAAATTTACCCTGCACCTCATTCATCTTCAGATAACCCATACGCCGTTGGAAGCTTTGGTTGATTTTCTCTTCGTAACTCATGTACAGCACCGTCCCATAGTTGCACAGTTCCTTTCCAAGTTGCATCACAAAGCTGCTTTTCCCACTGGCACTGGCACCGCTGATGAACCACGAAGCGTTCTCTGCCGGGAACCCGAAAGGTTTGCTCCATTTCTCATCCCACGGCAGAGTAACCCATTTCTTGGCGGCTATTTCCTTCGGACTGTACGCACGCTTCATTATTCCGCTGTCATTTTAAGTTTCTCAATCTCGGTATAGACTCTTCTCAAACCACCGCATGTCTTCCGTACAATCTGGGCTATATCAGCCCCCGCAGGAGCATTTACCTTGGCTACAATACGTGCCTGGTTGTTCAAGAACTGTTCGCGCTCCTTTCCATCATCCGGAGTCACCTTGCTGTACCGGTCACCATAACGGCTCAACATTTCGGTATAGCCCACCTTCTTACATTCTATGGACCGGTTGATTTTCTCTTTCAATCCGTCTGCCCCCATCATATACCAGGCGCAGCAGCGCTCAGTGGCATTCCATAAGGCCTTCAGTTCCAGGAAAGCTTCATACTGCAGGTCGCCTGCTTCATCGAGGATGATAAGCGGGGTTTCCATCGAACGGAGGTAATATACCAGGTCTTCATACACATCAGAATACTTCCCCTTGCTGTCCACACCAAACTCTGCAGCAATCTTGCGTACCAACTTCAATTTTGTCTTTACCTGCGAGCAGTCGATATAAACGGCATTCTTGTGGCTTTGCACATAATAACGTGCCGTGAAAGTCTTGCCGATATTGGGCATGTCGCACAAGATGCCCGACAGACTGGACTGCTGTGAGAACTCCAGCTGGGCAGTTATATATTCAAAGGTCGGGGTCTTGGCTGCTTTCCATTCCATTTCACCACGGAGGTTCACCCCTAATTTGCGGGCAATGCTTATCCAGTTGGCATCGCTCAGGGCTTTGTCTGTCTGTCCGTTCTTGATTGCACTGTACACAGATGTACTGATGGCTAAAGAGGCAGCATGCTTGGCATCACTGGGATAGTTCGCACGGTTGGCGGCTATCGCTGCTAAAATCTTCTGTTTTTGCGCTTCTGTAATCATAATTCTAACGCTGTTTTAATGTTGTTCTAATTCTATTCTTACATGTCACTGATGGCCCTCATTGCCTCGCTTATTCCGGAGTGCCATTCATAATCTGATTCCGGATCTGCCGACAATTCGGCTGGCAAATCATCGGATAGTTCCACCGGGGGAAGTTCCAGTTCCTCTTCCGGGTCATCCGTTGGCTGATCCGGTGTACCGGTTCCCACCTTTCCGATGGCGTGGTCATTGAGGTATTTGCTGAAATGACTCAGAACTTTGTTTTGCTCTGTATAGGCTACCCGGTCTTCTTCGGTCTGTTCTGCCATCACCCGGTTGTAAGTCACTACCGGACGAACCTTGTCAAGGTAGCGGTCGTTCTGGTACAGGAAGACATCCGTAGGCTTGCCCTCTTCATCCGGCAGATAGTAAGCCGTCACCTTGCGGTTGTTTGGTTCCAGCTGCTCCAGCACTTCCGGACCGCTCAGCCACCAGTCCGCATTTGCCACACGTACTGTGGAATTTCTACGAATACTGGTATCTACCTTTTCTCCGATATATCTGCTCAAGGTCAGTTTATCAAGCGGTCGAAGGGTCGGATTGATTTTGGCTACGAGCACATCCCAACGGGTCATTCCGGGATATTTCTTTTGATTGGGGTGAAGCGTATTGTTCCATTCTTCACAATCGCGCCGGTCGTCCGCCACAAGCTCTTCAAACGTATAATACTTTCTGTCTTCCCAGGTGTGGTTGCTGCTGTCACTCACTTTCTTCTGGTCCACCCGCCGTGCACCTTTGTTATGCCAGCGGCCAATGGCTTCATGGTTCTTATGTGCTATGGTTGTCTTGAACGCACCGTTCAGAGCTTCAGCATATTTCTCCTGTGAGTTCTGTGGGGCACAGAAATGCACAAACTTAAATACCTCACCTGCCTTCAGGAATCCTTCTTTATACTTGCTCATCAAGTGCTGCTCCACCTCAATACCGGCTGGAATACCCCATCCGTTGCGTTCGATGAGCCGGAACATATCACGAAAACAGTCCACTACCAAGGCATCATCCTTATCCCGCCCGTAGGCCAGCCCGATACGGCACTGGCTCACCACATCATAAGCATAATAGGCATGCACATACTCGCCGCCTTTCATCCGACGCGGCAAATCCACGTCATCCATCGTTATTTGTGACAGGGAGAACTTACCACCATGGCGGTGCATGTGCGGCATTTGCTCATGATAGAATTCCATACGTCCACGCAAGGCTTTTTCTATCAGCAGCTGGCTTGCCGGGTTGTTCAGTATGTTCCGGATAGTGCTTTCGCTCAGTTCTTTCGGTTCCCCGTTCTTATCCGTAAAGTTTTCCGGATTGAATATCTCTCCTGTTTCCAGATCCCATACTTCCAGTTCACCGCATACAAACGACAGATACATTTCATGCACATCACTGCCGTATGGTTGGTTGGGAAGTACTTTCAAACTCATCACCAGGCGTTCGTCCATGTGAGTTACCTTCCGTTTGTTCTGGTTGCCGAATTTTCCGGTTATCAAACATTCATAACCGTATTGCTTATATTCGTTCACTTTCTTGCGGAAACGAAGGGTACTGGCAGGAAGATCATGACCAAAGTCTTCGCGTAGGGTCTCGATGGTGGTGGCCATCATGTCCCAGTTATATTTTTCACCCATCAGTTTTCGGTAATCATTGCTTCTGTTATAAAGCTTGATACAAGTATTCAACACGGAAGCATTCACCGCATATTTCCGGGCAAGTTCGTCTGTTGCTCTGTTGCTGGAAGAATGGGAAGCCCAATCCAAAAAATAGGCTACTGCAGCCTGATCCAGCACATAGTTTGAGAGTATCCAGTGGCGAAGTGCCTGCTCTGTTCCACCGGGGTTGTCTTCCTTCACCCGTTCCAGACACTCGGTAGGCAGGCTATTGAGGGCGACCAACGCGCAATTTCCAGCAGCACCTCCACCACGACGCACCACCTTGATACGGCCACGGTTCACCCAGTTCCTGTAGCAGGATTCGGTGATATAGCCGCCATCTATGAGCTCACGTGCAGAAATACACTGTATGTTACCGTAATACACCAACATAGCCGCCTCCTATCTCAATGCCGATGCAAACGCTTGGATTTGGTTAATATCGGCAACCATCACATGCTCGTAAGTCTTCACCGTTTCTCCCTTGAATATTACCTGACCGCTACCATCATTACGGTCAAGCTCTATCAAGGCACCGTTCGGACAGTACTGACGCATCACATTGTCATAATCATGGAAAGTTTCTATTTCCGGAATAACAACCATCACAATACCGCCACGATCCATGGCCAACTTACGGATCTTTGCAGAAAGTTCGGAGTTGCCACGACGGTCATCAAACCGGATAGCGTTATAAACAGTCTTCTCTGTCACGTTGAGTGCCTTTGCGATAAAGTCGCGGTCGGCTTTCGTAATGTGAATGTACCTCTTGTTCATATCTCACTTGTTTTAATGATTAATATTGGGGGGAGTCCGGGGAATCGAACCCCGGCACAAGAACCATGCACTCCCGTGTGTCTTTCCACACCGTCACCCGTCTCTTAACGCCTTCCGGGTTGTCACGCTGGGTTTACTGTTGTCCCTCAACCTTTTCACCTTTTTCAATAATCCCAAGAAGTATAGTGAATTTCTCACGTATCTTCTGGTTCACTTCCAGTTCCAACGTATGCGCCAAATTTGAAGCCGCACTGGTGCTGTTCTTGCGGATGCTTCCGGTAAGAAGACTATCAGTCAGACTGTTTATCTTGCTTTCCATGTATAACTTTACATCATCATGGCTACCGGCAGATAAAACCACCTTCAAGGCACGGTAACAGGAAAGTTCACGTTGCGTCTTGTACATATCCTCGGCATACCAGCAGAAGAAATGTTCAAAATCCTCATTCATGTCTTTGGTGTACTTGTCAGCCTGTCTTACCAAATCATCTATATGGGTCTTTACAGAACTGAATACAAAATCCCAGCAACTCATTTTCTTGTTTTCCATAATCTCACTTATTTAAATTCGTTTATAATCGGTTTCAAACTCACGCCGTAACAACTCATCAGGCGGCGGATAAGGTTCTTCACATAAAAATCAGGTGCGGAAAACACAATCCCGGTCTCTTCGGTATATCTGAAGCTGATACCGTCCATCATCAACACGTAAGCCACCTTGTGCTTCACGCTCTGTGTCTGCCATTCTTTTATTTCTTCGTTCATTTTCTTTAATCCTTAAAATTCGCTAATCACATGCCTTTTTCGTATATTTGGCGCGGTGTTCCTTTTTGAACACGCTGCAAATATATAGAATATTTTCGACACTAAAAAGTTTTATGTAGATAATTTACGACTTATGACGAATATTTCCGACAGGATTGCAATCCTAATTAAAGAAAAAGGTATCAGTACAAGGGCACTTGAACAAGCTATTGGGTGCTCGAATGGAGTAATTTCAAGATGCATTAGCAAAGGAACAGATATATCAAGTTTATGGGTGTCGAAAATTATCGAAATACATAATGATATAAACCCTACCTGGTTACTTACTGGGAAAGGTGATATTTACTATAATACATCATCTACAACAACACAAACAACCGAACTATCCTCTCTCCTTGCCTTAATTAGAGAAAAAGAAGAAATCATCAGGGAACAAGATAGAGAAATCGGACGCTTAGAGGAACGAATCCGGCAAATGACAATCGAAAAGGAAAAACATGTATCGGATGCGCCCATTTCCGGTACTGCAAATGTCGGGTAGGCGGATTTACTATTACCATACACCGGTGATGGAAAACGAAGCGTACCCCCTATCATCCCCCATGATGTCCCCCTCCCAAGCAATCCCCCTCCCCTACCATTATATAAGGGCATAAAGGCACTGATATTGGGGAATTTAAAAAGTAAAACGTGAAAAATGATAGGTTTTTAGGGGGGGGCTATCAAATAAAAAACAAGGGGTATTTTTAAAATTGTGGTATTTTAGCATGTCTGTATCGCACACCGCCAAAACCCTATTTTGAATATCCAGTTCTATAAAAGTGAATATCCACTTTGAATATCCACCTGAATATCCAGCGTCAAAAAAGACCGATTTCAAGCACAAAAAAGGGGAGGTATAACCACCTCCCCACACCGGATCATTCTAAAGCCGTTTTTATTGCCTTTTTAGCCGCTTATTATTCGTCTGATACATTTCCACTACGCCCGCAAGAAATGAGCGTAGATTGCTTTATTATAGCCTTTTTGGTGCATGCAGTCCCGTTACCAGATAATCCTGCATGAAGCAGATAATTCTTCGTTGCGCCCACCTGTTCTGCCGTCAAAACAGTATAAATGGCCGTTATACTACTAAAATACCAGTCTTTCCGCTTTGTTCCTTCTATTCCGTGTGTCAAATGTATATGTATTACCTTTGCCATAACTAATAATATTTTGTCGCAAATATACCAAATAACTATTATATGGAATAATTTAAGCAGCATTATATCAAATAATCAGGCACAAAAAAAGCAGCCGCAGCTGCCACTCACTCCCCCACCAGAATCAACCATGTAAGCCTTATGTAAACCCAATTAAACCTATCTGCAAATCTGTATGCCTAAAAAGCACCTAAATGTAGCTGCAAATTAAACCCACGTAAACGTTTCGTTTTGCAGAGCCATCCACTCATATTTTGCATAACATTTTGTATATCAATAGGTTTGATATTCTTTCCGCTCAATCCTCAATATACGTTTCGTTCTGTGCCCCATATATCTTTCTCGTCTGGATATATCCCTACAAAAACAGATTCTCTCTCAGACATAGTCATCTACCAAGGAGAGAAATCGAATAAATGCTGGAAAGAAATCCAAACAAATGATTTCACAGCTTATTATGACAACGTTCCATTGGAAAAGAAAAGATTTTATGATGACATTTTATCTTCCATAACCCCTATCAATAACTCTAAATAGTACACAAGCAAAACGGAGGAAACCTGATAGCCATAAACGAATTTATCAGAAAGATAAAAGCAGTAAAAAGGATACAGAAACCATCCGGTAAGTTTCAAAAACGCGACTATTCACGTGAGCTCATGTGAATAGTCACGATAGCCAACGATAATAATAGCGTAAGCTTACGATAATAGTCACGTTTTTTGAGGTATATATTCATGTAAAAAAGGCTTGCCCCATCGCTGCCGGCAAGCCTTTTTATTTCATTTTCATTTTGTAGTTATCCGAGAAGAAAAAAGTCAACAAGAGACTCTGTTCTTTATACATAGCCCACTAAACATCAGACAAATGATGTATAAAGAGCGTTTTTTAGGGAAGCATGATCAATCTTTCGAAACAACCGGATGAGCACCTGAAGTAAGCTGCAAAGCTTCCGGGTGTTCCTTGATGTACGACTCGATATGACGTACCCGCTTTTCTTCCAGAATCTCATCTACTGCAATCAAGATACCGGTTTCCTCTACATCGCCAAAACCATCGTTGATGGCCGTACCAAACATACGCATCGTAGGCGACAGACTCATATAGGCATTAACCAGAGGAGGAATGTTGTAACCCAACTTGCGTACCTCTGTATTCAGTACCTTGTAGTCTTCCTTGAAAGTATCGTTGCAGAAAAGTTTCTCCAACACAGCAGGGTCTGTCTCTATCTGCAAGGGGACCATCGGAGTAATCAGATTATCCTTGTCGGAAAAATGCTTCTTGAGGAAATACAGAATCATATCACGGCCCTGACGGCTATAACTGGGATACATGGTCATTTTTCCGAAGAAATACTTCACATTGGGCTTAATCACCGTCAGTGCTCCCAAACCATCCCACAGATTATCGAGTGCAAACAGTCCTTTCGAACCGGCACGGGTAGACTGATACTCCAGTGTCACAAACGAACGTCCCAATTCTATGGTTGTAGGCAGATATTCTTTCAGGAACTTCTCAGAGAAATTGAACATATGAGCTGTTGCCAATACCGGCTTTCCATGCTCGTCGAACTCCACTTCATTTCCCAACAGATAACGGTAGCCACCCAAAATTTCTTCAGCATCGGGATTCCATACTACCAGCTGCTTGTAGGGATTCTCCATCAAATCGTATTCATCCAAATCGAGTGATTTTCCGGTACCTCCTCCTGCCGCACGGAATGCAATTTCACGTAAGCGACCTATCTCCTTCAATACATTAGGGGCATTTTTCCAGGTAACCACATAGATTTCATTATTACTTCTGTTGGTGAACCGTAAACGCTTATCCTCAGTGAGTTCGGCTTTCAAGACCTCCCTATCAATCGGTGCAATAACATCTTCCATATATCTAAATTCAATCTTCTACTCAAAGTTTATATACCAACTCTTTCACATACTCAGCCCACTCTGCCGGAGTCTTCGACTTGTCGAAGGTTTGCCACGGAATAGGTTTGCCAATAGTGACCTTAAATGTTTTATGACGGTTTTTGAACATCTCGTCGGCCAGATACAACATGGCTATGTTGAACTTGATACCCAAGAACTTGCAAACATTGGCCAATCTGTAGAAAAAGTCTGAATTTCTTCCCTCGAAATGAATAGGAACCACATAGCGATGAGTTTCCACACTCTTTGTCACGAAGGTTTTCTTCCATGCCAAGTCTTTAATAACGCCATTCCGACGACGGGAACACAAACCGGCAGGAAACATAATAATGTGACTGTCCGAACAGAAACCGGCTTCTACCATACGGGGAAAATCTCTGGACTGCGAACCAGTTTTATTGATTGGAATACACAAAGGAGCCAAACCATGCAGATTCATCAGCAAATCATTGACCAAATACTTGATACGTCCGTCATAGTGTTTTCCAAGCAAATAACCTAAAGCAACTCCATCTTGTCCGCCCAACGGATGATTGGACACAAACGTACACAAGCCATCGGCCGGAAGATTTTCCATCCCCTCCACTTCCAGCTTCATATCCAAAAATTCTACACAAGCTTCCAGAAAGTCGACACCGGTCTTATCGTTTACGCTTTTCAGAAAGGCATTGATTTCCTCCTGATGCACAATGTGTTTCAAATAAGACACAAAGAAACGGGGAATACGCGCAGCCTTCTTTCCGGCTTTCTCCCGTAGAATTTTATCTATGTCAATCAAAAATATAGAATCGGCGGCCATTCTTCACTTTATGTTTTGCCTGCAAATGTAACGTATCTTTTGAAATATTGCTTACTAATACCGAAAAAAATGGCCGTTTTCTACTCAAAAAGATAGAAGTAACACAAATGAAAAAGAAATATTGCACAAGATGTAATACTGTGTGCAGAGGCTTCAATCCATACGCACAGTTTTCGCTAAAGCTGTTGATAACTTCTTCAAACATTTTTATTCAATCATACCCCCGTTTGTGAGGAAAGTTGTAATTTTACAGCTCAATTGTATATTATAAGGTGTATTATTACTAATTCGAAGAAAAGAATGAACGAAACAGAACAGATTTATCACATACCTGTATTGCTCGACGAAAGCATCAACGGCATGAACCTGAAACCCGGAGGAACATACGTAGACGTTACTTTCGGAGGAGGTGGACACTCGAAAGAAATCTTGCGCCGCATGGATAAAGACAGTCGTCTGTTCAGTTTCGACCAGGACGAGGATGCTGAACGGAACATCGTAAACGACAGTCGTTTTACGTTTGTACGCAGCAACTTCCGTTACTTGCACAATTTCCTGCGTTACTACGATGTAGAAGGAGTAGATGCAATTCTGGCTGATTTGGGCGTATCCTCTCATCATTTCGACGACTCGGAACGTGGTTTTTCTTTCCGCTTTGAAGGAAGCCTGGATATGAGAATGAATAAACGGGCCGGAAAAACGGCAGCAGACATCGTCAACACATACGATGAAGAACAGCTCGCCAATCTGTTTTACCTGTACGGAGAGCTGAAAAACAGCAGGAAACTGGCTTCGGTTCTGGTAAAAGCACGCATGCAAAATCCGATTCAAACCATTGGAGAGTTTCTGGAAATTGTGAAACCGCTTTTCGGACGGGAACGGGAAAAGAAAGAACTGGCCAAAGTCTTTCAGGCACTCCGCATTGAAGTAAATCAGGAAATGGAAGCTCTGAAGGAAATGCTTTATGCGGCTACTGAGGCATTGAATCCAGGAGGACGACTGGTAGTGATTACGTATCACTCGCTGGAAGACCGCATTGTAAAAAACCTGATGAAAACCGGAAACATTGAAGGAAAAGCAGAGCAGGATTTCTTCGGAAATGTACAGACTCCATTCAAGCTGGTCAACAACAAGGTAATTGTACCTACCGACGAAGAACAGACAAGGAATCCGCGTTCAAGAAGCGCCAAACTGAGAATTGCAGAAAAGAAATAAGAAGACAATGGAACAGAAAGAACAAGATACACAGGCAACCGCACCGCACATTACACTAAAGAGCATTTTGGGTGGGGACATCTTGGCTCACGATTTTCTAAAGAGGCAGGCCAATCTGCTTATTCTGATTGTGATCTTAACGATTCTATATATCGATAACCGGTATAGCAGCCAACAAGAGCTGATAGAAATCGACCAGTTAAAAAAAGAGCTGATTGATATTAAATACGATGCATTGACCATTTCTTCGGAGCTCACGGAGAAAAGCCGACAGTCACGTATCGAAGAATATATTTCGGCAGAGGGGAATACTCTGGAAACAGCAACAACTCCTCCGTACTTAATCAGAAAGAAATAAAAAGGTATGATATCCGGATTGAAAAATATTACATTTCGCTATACTTTCATCGTGGTGATTATGGCTGTTTTGGCAATATTGATTATTGTCAAAGCTGGAATCATTATGTTTGCCGAACGCCAATACTGGAAGGATGTAGCCGACCGCTTTGTGAAAGAGAATGTAGTAATTCGTCCGACACGAGGCAATATCATTTCGGCTGACGGGAAGCTTATGGCAAGTAGTCTGCCGGAGTATAAAATTTACATGGACTTCCGAGTACAGAGTAGCAAGCAAGACACCATGCTAATGAATCATTTGCAGGAAATCTGCAACGGTCTGCATGAAATTTTCCCCGACCGGAGCGCACAGGATTTCCGCAAACATATTTTGAAAGGAAGAAGAGCCAAAAGCCGGCATTTTCTGCTCTACCCCAAACGGATTTCTTATATCCAGTACAAGGAAGTAAAGAAGTTACCTTTGTTCAATCAGAGCAAAAACATAAGCGGCTTGCATGAAGAGGTGTTCAACCAGCGTAAAAAACCATTCGGTTCACTTGCAATGCGTACTTTGGGAGATATGTTCCCCGACATGGCACAAGGAGCCAAGAATGGTTTGGAATTAACCTACGATTCTCTTCTGAAAGGAAAAAATGGTATCACACACCGTCAGAAGGTTATGAACAAATATCTGAATATTGTAGACAAACCTGCAATAGACGGATATGATGTCATCACAACGATTGACGTGGATATGCAAGATATTGCAGAAAAAGCATTGGTTGACCAACTGAAAAACCTGGATGCCGTATTTGGAGTGGCCGTCGTAATGGATGTGGCAACGGGAGAAGTAAAAGCCAATGTCAACATGACTAAAGCCGGGGACGGTAAATACTACGAAATGAGAAATCTTGCAGTCAGCAATCTGATGGAACCGGGTTCTACCTTTAAAACGGCTTCTATCATGGTAGCTTTGGAAGATAAATATATTACTCCCGACTATAAAGTAGATACCAAAAACGGTATGGTCAACATGTATGGCAGCTGGATGAAAGACTGGAACTGGTATAAGGGAGGATATGGAGAAATTGATGTAACCCGTATTTTGGAAGTATCATCCAATGTGGGAGTATCAAGCATCATCGACAAATTTTATGGGAAAGACCCACAAAAATTCATAGATGGATTAAGGCGGATGAGCATAGACAAGCCTTTGAATCTGGGATTCGTAGGAGAGGCTTCTCCTCGCATAAAAGGGCCTAAGGAACGATATTTTGCCAAGACTACATTACCATGGATGAGTATAGGATACGAAACAATGATTCCTCCTATCTATATGCTAAATTTCTATAATGCCATTGCCAATAATGGAGTGATGGTGAAGCCGAAATTTGTCAAAGCAATCGCACGTAACGGAGAAATAGTTGAAGAATATCCTACGGAAATAGTCAATCCTAAAATTTGCTCGGATGAAACCTTACAGCAAATACAGACGATTTTACGCAAGGTAGTATCGGAAGGATTGGCAAAACCGGCCGGCAGTAAACAGTTCAGCGTTTCCGGTAAAACAGGTACGGCACAAATCTCACAGGGTAAAGCCGGATATAAAGCCAATGGAGTCAGTTATCTGGTTAGCTTCTGCGGGTATTTCCCATCGGAAGCACCTAAATACAGTTGCATTGTCTCTATACAGATTCCACACGGACCGGCTTCGGGAGGTTTGCAAGCAGGTAGTGTTTTCAGCCGAATTGCAGAACGTATCTATGCCAAACATCTGGTAAAGAACATTGCGCAAGCTAAGGACTCTACCGCTGTACTAATTCCGGATGTTGCACAGGGAGATATTACAGAAACAGCATATGTACTGAAACAACTGAACGTAAAAAGCAATAGTGCATCTATTCCTTATTCGTTTAATCCAGTCTGGGGTAAAGCAAAAACCACAGACAGCTATGTAGAATTAAGTACGGCTCAACCTGACAAGAAAAGAGTACCCAATGTTGTCGGTATGGGAGCAAAAGATGCTGTATATTTATTGGAAAGCTACGGCATGAAGGTACACCTTTCTGGAGTCGGTAAGGTACACACCCAAAGTATTCCTTCGGGTAGCATGGTCCGAAAAGGAGAATATATTACATTGACACTCAAAAATTAAGCATATGAAACTAAAAGACATTATACAAGCTGTTGCAATCTGTGAGAAAACAGGCTCAATAGAGAAAGAAATTACCGGAATCCATATGGACTCCCGATGCATTGAAAAAGACTTTTTATTCGTCGCTGTAAAAGGAACACAGACGGACGGACATGACTATATAGACAAGGCAATAGAAAAAGGTGCTACCGCTGTGGTATGTGAAGTTTTCCCAACTAATATAGTACCGGAAGTGACTTATATCAAAGTAAATAGTACAGAAGACAGTGTGGGCAAATTGGCTACAGCCTTTTATGGAAATCCTACGTCAAAACTGGACCTTATCGGAGTAACCGGAACTAACGGCAAAACAACAATTGCTACCTTATTATATAATATGTTCAGAAGTTTCGGATACAAAGCCGGACTGATTTCTACTGTCTGCAATTATATCGATGGAGAAGCAATTCCAACTGAACATACTACTCCCGACCCGATTACACTGAATAGTCTGTTGGGACGTATGGCTGATGAAGGATGCAAGTATGTATTCATGGAGGTCAGCTCCCACTCTGTGGCTCAAAAACGTATCGGAGGACTGACATTTGCAGGTGGTATCTTTACTAATCTGACCCGTGACCATTTGGATTATCACAAGACTTTCGAGAATTATCTGAAGGCTAAAAAAACATTCTTCGACAATTTGCCGAAAAATGCTTTTGCTTTAACCAATGCAGATGACAAGAATGGGTTGGTAATGGTACAGAACACAAAAGCAAAAGTATCGACATACTCACTTCGGACTTTATGCGACTTCAAGGGAAAGGTGCTGGAAGATGGATTTGAAGGTATGCTGATGGATATCAATAACCGGGAAGTAAATGTTCAGTTCATCGGACGCTTTAATGCACTTAACCTGCTGGCTGTATATGGAGCAGCTTGCCTGTTGGGTAAACAGCCGGAAGAAGTTCTGATTGCTTTAAGCACACTGCGCCCAGTATCTGGACGATTTGATGCATTGCGTTCGCCGAAAGGATACACTGCCATCGTAGACTATGCACATACTCCTGATGCGCTGACCAATGTGCTGAATGCCATTCATGAAGTATTGAACGGAAGAGGTCAGGTGATTACTGTGGTAGGAGCCGGTGGAAACCGTGATAAAGGGAAACGTCCTATCATGGCACAGGAAGCTGTAAAACAAAGCGACAAGGTAGTAATTACTTCGGATAATCCGCGCTTTGAAGAGCCACAGGATATCATTAACGATATGCTGGCTGGTCTTTCCAAAGAAGATATGAGAAAAGTTGTATCGATTGTAGACCGCAAAGAGGCAATTCGTACAGCTTGCATGCTGGCACAAAATGGCGATGTAATTTTGGTGGCAGGTAAAGGACACGAAAATTACCAGGAAATAAAAGGAGTAAAACATCATTTCGATGACAAAGAGGTATTGAAAGATATTTTTGAATCAGAAAACTAAAACATCACATGTTATATTATTTATTTGATTATCTTGAGCAATTGAACTTCCCCGGAGCACGCATGTTTGGATATGTATCGTTCCGGTCATTGATGGCAATCATATTGGCTTTGCTGATTTCGGCTATCTTTGGAGAATATTTCATCAATTTACTCAAACGAAAACAAATCACCGAGACGCAAAGAGATGCATCTATTGATCCTTTCAATGTCAATAAGGTAGGTGTACCGACGATGGGAGGAATTATCATTATTGTAGCTATACTGATACCCTGTTTGCTATTAGGAAAGCTGCACAATGTATACATGATACTGATGCTGATTACTACCATTTGGCTTGGTACACTGGGCTTTTTGGACGATTATATTAAAGTATTCCGAAAAGACAAGGAAGGATTGCACGGAAAATTCAAGATTATCGGCCAGGTAGGTCTTGGGCTGATTGTAGGATTAACCTTGTATCTGAGTCCGAGTGTGGTCATTCGAGAGAATGTGGAAATCCAGAAAAACGGACAGATTATAGAGGTTATACATAAAAGTCAGGATGAGAAGTCTACTAAGACGACCATTCCATTCTTCAAAAACAACAATTTGGATTATGCCGACTTTGTAGGTTTTCTGGGAGACAAGGCACAAAGTATCGGATGGATCGTATTCGTGCTGATTACAATCTTTGTGGTAACAGCCGTATCAAACGGAGCTAATCTGAACGACGGTATGGATGGCATGGCTGCGGGAAACTCCGCGATTATAGGAGTAACACTTGGGATACTGGCTTATGTATCCAGTCATATAGAATATGCCAGCTACTTGAACATTATGTATATACCGGGAAGTGAAGAGTTGGTTATCTTTATCTGTGCCTTTATCGGTGCATTGATTGGTTTTCTCTGGTATAATGCCTTCCCGGCACAAGTGTTTATGGGAGATACCGGAAGTCTTACCATTGGGGGAATCATTGCTGTATTTGCCATCATCATACATAAGGAATTATTGATTCCTATTTTGTGTGGCGTGTTCTTGGTAGAGAATTTATCTGTTATCTTACAGGTGAAATATTTTCAGAAAGGAAAAAAGAAAGGAATACGTCAACGTATTTTCAAACGGACTCCGATTCATGACCATTTCCGTACAACAATGGCACAGCTCGACCCGAACTGTACCTATTTAATTACACGACCGGCTAATGTTTTTCATGAATCAAAAATAACCGTACGTTTTTGGATTGTAACCATCGTACTGGCAGCTATCACGATTATTACTTTAAAAATAAGATAAAAAGATCATGGCAAAAAGAATTGTCATTTTAGGAGCTGGCGAAAGTGGTGCGGGAGCAGCTGTGCTGGCAAAGAAAAAAGGTTTTGACACCTTTGTTTCCGATATGTCTTCCATCAAAGACAAATACAAGGAAATACTGAATGAAAGAAACATCCCCTGGGAAGAGGGTAAACACACAGAGGAGTTGATACTGAATGCAGATGAAGTGATTAAAAGCCCGGGTATCCCTAATGATGCTCCCATGGTTGTTAAACTGAGAGAAAAGGGAACACCTATCATCTCAGAAATAGAATTTGCAGGCCGTTATACCAATGCCAAGATGATTTGTATCACCGGAAGCAATGGAAAGACAACGACCACTTCGTTGATTTATCATATTTTCAAAAAAGCCGGACTAAATGTAGGACTGGCTGGAAACATCGGACAAAGCCTGGCGTATCAGGTAGCTGAATACAACTACGATTATTATGTAATCGAATTGAGTAGTTTCCAGTTGGACAACATGTATAAGTTTCACGCAAACATTGCAGTGCTGATGAATATCACTCCTGATCATCTGGACCGATATGAGCATAAAATGCAGAATTACGTTGATGCTAAATTCCGGATCATCCAGAATCAGACGGATGAGGATGCTTTTATTTATTGGAGTGACGATCCTATCATCCAAAGAGAATTACACAAATATGGCATTCACGGACATTATTATCCGTTTGCAGAACATAAGAAAGATGGACTGGCTGCCTTCGTAGACCAGAAGAAGGTTTACTTTACCGAGCCCATTGCTTTCAACATGGAAGAAGAAGAATTGGCTCTGACGGGAACACATAACCTGTTCAACTCGATGGCTGCAGGTATTTCGGCTAATATCGCCGGCATACGCAAGGAGTGTATCCGCGAAGCACTGAAAGATTTTAAAGGAGTAGAACATCGTCTGGAAAAGGTAGCTCGTGTACGTGGAGTAGATTACATCAACGACTCCAAAGCTACAAACGTCAATTCTTGCTGGTATGCCTTACAAAGCATGAAAACAAAAACAGTGCTGATTTTGGGTGGAAAAGACAAGGGAAATGACTACAGCGAGATAGCCGGATTGGTAAAAGAAAAATGTTCGGGGCTGATTTTCCTTGGACTGCATAATGAAAAACTGCATGATTTCTTTGACGGATTCGGATTGCCTATTGCTGATGTACAAAGTATGAAAGATGCAGTTGATGCAGCTTATCAGATGGCAAAAAAAGGAGAAACTGTTCTTCTGAGTCCTTGCTGTGCCAGCTTCGACCTCTTCCGCAGCTACGAAGACCGAGGCGATCAATTTAAAGAATGTGTGAGAAATTTATAAACAAACATCCAATATGGATTTGCTAAAAAATTTATTCAAAGGCGACAAAGTAATCTGGATTATTTTCCTGTTACTTTGTCTTGTCTCTATCATCGAAGTATTCAGTGCCTCCAGTACCCTGACCTATAAAAGCGGGGATCACTGGAAACCTATAACCAATCATCTGATACTGCTGATGGTAGGTGCTTTCGTTGTATGGGTTACCCACAACATACCTTGCCGTATATTTAAAGCAGGAATTATACTCCTCCCTATTTCATGGATTCTTCTACTCATAGTATTAGGGATGTCGGCAATTAACGGAGCAAGCCGCTGGATAGATTTAGGATTCATTCAGTTCCAGCCTTCCGAAGTTGCTAAGATGGCTACCATCATTACCGTAGCCTTTATTTTGTCTAAACTTCAAGAGGAGGAACAGGCCAGCCGCAAGGCTATGAAATATATCTTGTGGATTACAGGAATTACCTGCGGACTGATAGTTTCGGAAAACTTGTCTACAGCCGTATTACTGGCAGGAAGTGTATTTTTGATGATGTTCATTGGCAGAGTCCCGATGAAACAACTTGGTTTACTTTTGGGGATAGGACTGGCTTCCATGTTCATTGCCTTCACTACCATCAAATACGTTCCGGACAATGCGTGGGATAAGGTAGGACTGCATCGTATGGTAACTTGGAAAGAACGTCTGAAAGACCATAATAAGACCAATGTTCCTCCTGCTAAATTTGATATCGATAATGATGCTCAGGTCGCCCATGCCAATATTGCTATTGCAACCAGTAACATTTTGGGAAAAGGTCCAGGAAACAGTGTACAACGTGATTTCCTATCGCAAGCTTTCTCCGACTTTATCTATGCCATTATCATCGAAGAATTAGGACTGATAGGAGGAGCGTTTGTCGCCTTTCTCTATATTCTTCTGTTAATGCGTATAGGGAAAATTGCCCGAAATTGCGACAAGTCTTATTACGCCTTTCTCGTTATGGGAATCGGAATCCTATTAGTTTCTCAAGCCATGTTCAATATGCTTGTTGCTGTAGGAATTCTTCCGGTCACCGGACAGCCTTTACCTCTAATCAGTAAAGGAGGAACATCTACCCTGGTAAACTGTGCCTACATTGGAATCATATTAAGCATCAGTCGGCGCGTGTACGAAATAAAGCAGCAACAAGAGGAAGAAGAGCATAGTAAGCAAGTACAGATTCAAGAAGCCGCTATTGCTCTACTTCAAAATGCAGCACAATTAGGTCAAAACAGTCAAACCTCCGCAACCGAAGATTCGACAACAGAAAAACAACAGGATACACTAAAGTCCGAATGATAAAAAAAGTAAACAATCATTATTTTAAGAGTTTATTCATAACTTTGCAATAAAATAAAGACAATGAAAAAACAATTAAGAATCATTATCAGCGGAGGTGGAACGGGAGGACATATCTTTCCGGCTGTATCTATCGCTAACGCCATAAAAGAACAACATCCTGACGCAGAAATTCTTTTCGTCGGAGCAGAAGGACGTATGGAGATGCAACGTGTCCCCGCTGCAGGTTATAAAATTATCGGTCTTCCTATTGCCGGATTCAACCGAAAGAACCTTCTGAAAAATTTCAGCGTATTGATTAAGATTATACGCAGTCAGTTGAAAGCACGTAAAATCATTAAAGACTTCCAACCGCATGCTGCAGTAGGTGTGGGAGGATATGCCAGTGGTCCCACATTAAAGATGGCAGGAATGATGGGTATTCCAACTCTCATCCAAGAACAGAACTCGTATGCTGGTGTCACTAATAAATTACTGGCTAAAAAAGCCGATAAAATATGTGTGGCATACGAAGGCATGGAACGCTTTTTCGACAAAGAAAAAATCATATTAACAGGAAACCCTGTCCGTCAAGGATTACTGAAGTCCATCAATAAGGAAGAAGCCATCCGTTCATTCGGTCTGGATCCTCAGAAAAAAACAATACTGATTGTAGGTGGAAGCCTGGGAGCACGCACTATCAACAACTGTGTGATGAAAGGATTGGATAAGATCAAACATTCCGACGTACAATTCATCTGGCAGACTGGTAAATTCTACATCGACGAAGCTAGAAAGACAGTCAAACAAGCAGGAGAACTACCGATGCTCTATACTACAGACTTTATCTCAGATATGGCTACAGCCTATAGTGCAGCCGATTTAGTCATCAGTCGTGCAGGTGCCGGTTCCATCTCCGAATTCTGTCTGTTGCAGAAGCCGGTCATTCTGGTACCTTCACCTAATGTAGCCGAAGACCATCAAACCAAAAACGCTCTTGCTCTGGTCAACAAAGAGGCAGCTCTCTACGTTAAAGATGCAGAAGCCGAAAACGAATTGCTGGATTTGGCTATAAAAACAGTACAGCAACCGGAAGTATTGAAGAAGTTAAGTAACCACATTGCTGCATTAGCTTTCAAAGACTCTGCCAATGTCATTGCACAAGAGGTTTGTAAGTTAGCAGAACAATATCAACAGAAACATGAACATTAATACACTATCTGCAGTCTATTTTATAGGAGCCGGAGGAATAGGAATGAGTGCCTTAGTCCGTTACTTTCTGTCGAAAGGCAAGAAAGTAGGAGGTTATGACCGTACTCCAAGTGAACTGACAGAAAAATTGATAAAAGAAGGGGCTGACATTCATTACGAAGAAAATACAGCCCTTATTGCAAGTGATTTCCTAAACCCAGACACCACACTGGTAATTTATACCCCTGCCATACCAGCCACACATCAGGAGTTGGTGTATTTCAAGGAACATGGCTTCGAAATACAGAAACGTGCGCAGGTATTGGGTATGCTTACACAAACCGAAAAAGGCCTGTGTGTAGCTGGTACACATGGAAAGACAACCACCTCGACGATGGCGGCCCACTTGCTTCATCAGTCGCACATTGGCTGCAACGCATTTTTAGGAGGTATTTCCAAGAACTATGGAACCAACCTGCTGTTGTCCGAAAAAAGTGAGTTTGTGGTTATCGAAGCCGACGAATTCGACCGTTCATTCCATTGGCTGACACCGTATGCTACTGTTATCACCGCTACAGACTCCGATCATTTGGACATTTACGGTACTCACGAAGCCTACCTGGAAAGTTTCCGTAAATACACATCTCTGATACGCCCGGATGGTTATCTGATATTGAAAAAAGGATTGGAGCTTGTACCAGACGTGCAACAGGGAGTTACAATATATACCTACTCTACTACAGAAGGCGACTTCCATGCAGAGAACATAAGAATAGAAAATGGAGAAATCTATTTTGACTATATTTCACCACTTGGAAACATCACAAATATACAGTTGGGAGTACCTGTTTATGTAAACATTGAAAACGGTATTGCTGCAATGGCTTTGGCACAGATTGGCGGAGCAACAGCAGAAGAAATACGCAATGCCATGGCAAGTTTCGGAGGAGTAGATCGTCGTTTCGACTTTAAGTTGAAAAACGAACGAGTTGTTTTACTAAGCGACTATGCACATCATCCGGCAGAAATCAAACAAAGCGTAACTTCTATCCGCACATTGTATCCGAATAGAAAAATCACTGCAGTATTTCAGCCTCATTTGTATACACGCACCCGTGATTTTTATCAGGAATTTGCAGACAGTCTGTCTCTTCTAGACGAAGTCATTCTGCTTGATATCTATCCTGCACGCGAAGCACCTATTCCAGGAGTAACCAGCGAGCTTATTTACAACAGTCTTCGCCCCGATATGCAAAAATGCATCTGCAAAAAAGAAGAGTTAATAGAATTGTTGAAGAACAAGCCCATCGATGTGCTTATTACATTGGGAGCTGGCGACATAGATAATTACGTACCTCAAATTTACGATATATTAAAAGACCGATGATAAAACGAATTTTCATACTCTGCATACTTTTACTGATAGCAGCTTACCTCGTGTTGTCTGCTACCGTACTGAACAGCGAACCCAATCAACGGGCTTGCAGGGGTATGGAATTGAGCATAAAAGACAGCATCGACTATGGTTTTATCACTTCAGATGAAATCAAAAGCATTTTGAAACGTAACAAACTCTTCCCCGAGGGTAAAGAATTGGGCAGTATCAATGTGCGACATATAGAAGAAACGCTCACCAAACATCCGTTTATCGAAAAAGCAGAATGTTATCTGACCAGTGGAGGAAAAGTTGCCATCGAACTCTATCAACGTGTTCCTATCATCCGTATCCTCAGCAATAATGGAGATAATTATTATCTTGACAGCAAGGGAGAGATTATGACTACTCTTGGTCAACCCGTACATGTGGCGGTAGCAACAGGATTCATAGACCGGAAGTTTGCAAAAGAAGAACTTTATCCATTGGCAAAGTTCCTACAGAGTAATGAATTCTGGAAAGCACAGATAGAACAAATAAATGTGACTCCTAAACTGGAACTGGAATTAGTACCTCGAGTAGGAAAGCACATACTCTTTTTAGGAAAAGGCGGCGATTATAACGAAAAATTCAGTAAATTGCAGACCTTCTATAAGGAGGCTTTAAATCAGGTAGGCTGGAATAAATACGAACGTATCAGTATAGAGTTCAGCAACCAAATTATTTGTACAAAAAAGGAGAATTAAGATATGGCAGTAACAGATTTTATAGTAGCAATCGAGCTGGGATCAACCAAAATCACAGGCGTTGCCGGGAAAAAAAACGCAGACGGAAGCATACAGATTCTTGCCTATGCCAATGAGTATTCTGCCGACTGCATAAAGAAAGGAGTGATTTATAACTTAGACAAAACCACCCAGCGACTGAGCTCAGTCATCAAGCAATTGGAAAGCACTTTACAGGCATCCATCAAGAAAGTGTATGTGGGTATGGGAGGACAGTCTGTACGCAGCATTCATCATACAGAAGTCAAACAACTGGATGAAGATACCAAAATATCACAGGCTTTGATTGATTCTATGATGAAAAGCAACCGTGAAATTGCTTTGCCGGACAAAGAAATACTTGCCGTAGAACCACAAGAATATAAAGTTGGCAACAACTTGACAACCGAACCTGTAGGTATTCCTTCCGATCATATCGAAGGACGTTATCTCAATATCATTGCCCGCAATACTTTAAAAAGCAGCATCGAGCAATGTGTAAGACAAGCAGGATACGAAGTTGCCGAATACTTACTATCTCCTTCAGTCACTGCCGATATCGTTTTAAGCAGCAGTGAAAAGCGGTCAGGATGTGCTCTGATTGATTTCGGAGCGGATACTACCACTGTAGCAGTGTATAAAAGCAATATTCTCCGTCATTTGGCTGTCATTCCTTTGGGCAGTAATGCCATCACAAAGGATATTTGCAGCCTGCAGATTGAAGAAGAAGATGCAGAACATTTGAAGTTACAATATGCCAGTGCTTATACCGATACTGCAGAATACGAAGCAGACCCCAACAAAGAATTCATTATTGACGGGAAATATTCTATCAAGGCACGCAAGTTGGAGGATATTGTAGAAGCACGTGTGAAAGAAATCCTGACAAACGTCTGGAATCAGATCCTTCTTTCAGGCTACAGCGACAAGTTGCTTGCAGGCGTCATTGTAACAGGAGGAGCCTCCAATCTTCCCAATTTCGACAAAGCCTTTGCCCGTCTGACTCATATCGAGAAAATCCGAATCGTCCCAATTGGCGAAGTCAGCTTGACCGGAACTGTTGAAATACCTAAAGACGGTACTCATAATACACTTTTAGGACTGCTTTATGCCGGCAAGGAAAACTGTTGCAAGATAGACCCGCATGGCTACCAGCGTACAATTTTCGAGGACATCGAAGAGCAGAAACGTAAAGCAGAAGAGGCCAGAAAGAAAGCCGAAGAAGAGGAACGTATCCGCAGAGAAAAAGAGGCAGAAGAGCAGAGAAAGCGTGAAAAACTGGAAAACTGTGACAATCTTATCAAAGAAGCCAAACGGTTATTGGGCAAGAAAAACTATAAATCAGCTCTTGCCAAGGCTGAAGAGGCCAAAGCGATTGGTCTGCATGAACGTGCCGATGAAATTGGCGAACTGATAGCCGAAATCAAACGAGAGAAAGATGATAACAATCCGTTCCGTATCTTTATGAAAAAGATTAAGGAAGGGGCCGATGATATCATGAAAGATTAGAATATTCACCACATATAAGAAAAAGAAGCTATGTCTGACGAAACAATTATGCCATTCGATTTTCAAGGTGGAACACCGAGCATCATCAAGGTCATCGGTGTAGGTGGTGGCGGTGGCAACGCAGTCAACCATATGTATAGAGAAGGAATCCACGATGTAACATTCGTGGTTTGCAATACAGATAATCAGGCACTCGACGAATCGCCTGTACCTATCAAACTCCAGTTGGGAAGCGAAGGACTGGGAGCCGGAAACCGTCCCGAACGCGCACGTGCAGCCGCAGAAGAGAGTTTGGAAGATGTAAAAAACATGTTGAATGACGGCTGTAAAATGGCATTCATCACAGCCGGTATGGGTGGAGGAACCGGTACTGGTGCAGCTCCTATCATTGCCAAGACTGCCAAGGATATGGGCATCCTGACTGTAGGGATTGTGACGATTCCATTTGTATTCGAGGGAAATAAGAAAATCGACCAGGCACTCGATGGCGTAGAAGAAATGAGCAAGCACGTAGATGCACTGCTTGTTATCAACAACGAGCGTCTGCGCGATGTGTATTCCGATATCAGTGTATTGAATGCTTTCGGTAAAGCAGACGACACACTTTCTATTGCAGCAAAAAGCATAGCCGAAATCATTACGATACGTGGTAAAATCAACCTCGACTTCAACGACGTGAAAACCGTTTTGAAAGACGGAGGTGTAGCTATCATGAGTACCGGATTCGGCGAAGGGGAAGGCCGTGTAACACAGGCCATCAACGATGCCCTGCACTCTCCGTTGCTGAACAACAATGATATATTCAACTCCAAAAAGATTCTGTTCAATATTTCATACAGCAGCCAGAACGACCTGATGATGGAAGAAATGAACGAAGTTCACGATTTCATGAGCCGTTTTGGAAAAGATGTGGAAACCAAATGGGGTCTTTATATCGATGATGCACTGGAGAACAAAGTAAAGTTTACCATTCTGGCTACCGGATTCGGTATCAAGAATATTCCGGGTATGGACAATCTGCTCAACAAACGTTCGGCAGAAGAACAGCAACGCCTGGAAAAACTGGAAGAAGAAGAACAGCGCCGCGACGAACGCCGTGACGAATACTACGGCGAAAGCATCATCAAGAGCAACAAAGACAAACGCCGCTTCAATATCTATACTTTCTCACAGGAAGATTTAGACAACGACGACATCATCAGCATGGTAGAAGCGAGTCCTACTTATCAGCGTACCAAACTGATTTTGGAAAGTATCAAATCGAAGTCAACCATTGATGCTCCTGTCAGCAACCAACCGGAAACGACTGATACAAACTCAGGCATTATTACATTTTAAACTATATCAATAAAAAATACGACTATGGATTTATTCGATCAAATCAGCAATGATATCAAAGAGGCTATGAAAGCCAAAGACAAGGTAAAACTGGAAACCTTGCGCAATGTAAAGAAATTCTTCCTCGAAGCCAAGACAGCTCCGGGAGCCAACGATACACTGACAGACGATGCTGCACTGAAAATCATGCAGAAACTGGTAAAGCAGGGTAAAGACTCAGCCGCTGTATACGAAGGACAGGGACGTGCCGACCTGGCTGAAGCAGAAATGGCTCAGGTACACGTTATCGAAGCTTACTTGCCCAAACAATTGTCGGCAGAAGAGCTGGAAGCTAAGCTGAAAGAAATCATTGCCCGTACAGGTGCTACAAGTGGCAAAGATATGGGTAAGGTAATGGGTGTTGCCAGCAAAGAACTGGCTGGCCTTGCAGAAGGACGCGCCATCTCTGCCAAAGTAAAAGAACTGTTAGGATAACACTGTTATTCTTACATATTGTGGGAAAAGACAAATCTTCTTCCACACACCATACAAAGGCTCCTGAAAGGAAAACAGAATATTGCTTTCGGGAGCCTTTGCTATATCCGAACTTTTATCTTCCGAAACGGTATCCTATCCCTAACATTAAATTATTCGGATTTTTAAAGTTGTTCAACTGATATCCCACATGAAGAAAAACATGCTGGGTAAGAAAGGTTTTCAAGGCCAATATCTGATAAAAGCCACGTGTATCTTCTCCTGTAAAAAACAAATTGTGTCCGATTCCCACATTTACCGAAAAAATTGGCATATTCAGTTCAGCACGTAAGGATACCCCTACGGCAATCTGTTCACGAAACGGCGGACGATAGAATTTGATATTTTCTCCACTGGTCCCTTCCACGCGAAACTCCCGTAAATTAGCACTTTCATCATACTGTGCATCAATCGATATACCTGTCCGGAAATACTTGTTTACAATATACATGGGATTAAAGTTTAATCCAGCTACTCCAAACGACCCGGGAATCAATTCACCATGCTCTTCATTCCACATAATCCCTCTTTTACGGGTAGAACCATACACCACAAAATCATAACAGAAACGCTGTCTGCCCGAAAGTTTCTCCCAATGTTCAGACACATGCTGCATCCCTGCTTCCTGCCCCAATGTATGCGACAAACCGATGCGGGCTCCTACTGTATTGACCCCGGAATTAGGATAATTAGTGTTTCCATTGGAGTAATGTACAAAATCGATACCTGCCGTCAGATTCCATTTTGGAGACAATTGCCAATTCAAGAAAAAACCGGCACTGATATAAGCATTGATGGCCGACCCTACCACATCATTGTATGGATTTGTTTCCCGATTGTATTTTTTCCATCCAAACGAAGCCCCGAAATTCCATTCATAATCCAATGAAAGACGAGAAGAGAAACGGGCTATCCGAGAACCTTGAAATACATAAACAGCAACCGGATTACCCATTTCCGACGTTTGAGGAAAAGTGTTATAAGCCACTCCTACCCCTTGATAAGCATACGGATAAAGTTGTCTGAGACGAGAAGCAGGAGAAAACTGAAAAGAATATCTAAAATGTGCCGCCAGTTGGGTATTCACAGATTTGCCTTTAGCATTGTTTCCGCAGAAAAAGCCATGGGTAGGAAACACATACGCAGGACGCAAATCCATACCGATACGGTGTACCGGTCCGGTATCCAAGGTATCGGGAAGAACAGACCGCCCCCATACAAAGGATACACCTCCTGCCATCATCCCTCCCAGACAAAGTATTCTGAAAATGATATTCCATATTTTATTCGGGAATTGCTTCATAATATAAAGTATAATCTACAGGGTCAAGTCTTTCGCATACCGCATTAATCTGACGTTTTCTTCCGGTACGCGGATGGGTAACATACAGTGTACAGTCAATACTTTTCTCTTCATACCAACATTTGGTCTTAATAGTCATGCTCTGTAAAGGAGGCACCGTAACTTTCTCCGAAACAGATTTCAGTTGTTCGGATATTGCAACCGGAATATATTCGCTTGAAAGAGCATACGCTCCATCCGACAGTACAAGCCAGAAATCCGACGGAACCGGAATATGCACCAAAGGCCGATCGGTACCCAATAAATCCAACGGTTCCCGGCCTAAAGCAGTAAACTTAACCCAAGCAGATGCATTCCGAAAAGGATATATCAGACTCTGAAGAGACTGAGACGAATGGCTGTTACATACCAGGACTGTTTCATCTCCGTTTGCAAACGAAAGGCTATCCCGAACTCCATAAGAATAAAGGACATAAGATATACTATCCAGCCGATAAGGCTCTGAGGGTTCTAAAGATAAATTAATAGTACGTGCCTCATACTGATTGCCTACCACAATAAAAAGCGGGAAAGCTACTCCTCCCGGATTTTCCTTTACCGTCAGCAACAGTTCATCAGTACGATTACGTTCCAATACAAAATCCACCATGGGATGACGGCTCACCATACGCACCAGCCCCTCACTACATAAAGGCTTATCTCCCGAAAGCAAATGTCCCTCTAAATCGTAAATATCACCATAAAGAGTTCCTTCATCAGTATATACAGAATTAATACTCCAGTCACCTGTTCCTAAATCGATGCACATCGTACTCCCGTCACTTTGAACACTGCTTCCATTGACCGAAGGTGAAAGCTCGTCAATAAACAGTTCCTGATTACAAGAGAACAGTAACAACTGCATGCAACAGAAGAGGAATAAGGGTATTTTCATATTGATTCTTTCATTAACAGAGAACCAAAAATACAAAATTATTTTTCCCAATTCTCTCTAATACGGGTATTTTTCCACTTTTGTCTTCTATTTGCCCTCTCGCATAAGGGGCTGTATTCCATAAAGAACAAGTTACTTTCATTCAATAGCATCGCTATACAATCCAAGTTATATCCTATCACCGACAACGCCGGATAGAGAGCCGACGGTGCTGAATGTACAGCCAACGACGTCGAATATACAGACATCGTCGCTGAATATAGCGTATTTCCAGAAGAATTTCCATTTACTTTTGTACATATACAAATCTATCCCTAAACATGAAAAAGGCTATATCAGAAAATATCCGATACAGCCTTTTCCATAAATTTATTGCCTTCGCAATATTATTTTTTCATCAACGCCTTAATTTTACGGGCTATTTCATAATTGGCATACTTACCGATAAACTTATTTGCCTGCGGGCCGTAAGTAAATACCGGAAGCATAATCGGTGTATGGTCGTCGGTCACATAAAGAGCCGTCATATATCCCGTTTCATTACTACCGTCTATCAGGGTCAAACCACCGGTTTCATGGTCGCCTGTTACAATTACCAACGTTTCTCCGTTCTTGTCGGCAAACTTCAAGGCTTCAGCCACTGCCATATCAAAACTTAAAGTCTCTACTATCGAACCCGGGAAGCAATTGGAATGTCCGGCATAGTCAATTTTTGCTCCTTCCACCATAAGGAAGAATCCCTCAGGAGAACTCTTGCTCAATTTATCGATAGAACGGGCAGTTGTTTCCGCCAATAAGCCGATGGTCTTTGCTTCTGCCGCTTTTTCCATTTCTTCGTCTATGCAGATGGTTTTCTTTCCGTCGGCCTTGATATCTGCCACTTCTGTAACTACCTGATAACCTTCTTTCTGAAGCTCAGCCAATAAGTCAACTCCGTCTTTTCTGTCTTTGAAGTTACTCATACCACTACCAGCCAGTAAAGAAATCTTTCCTTTCAGCAGTTCACGAGTAATCTCATCGGCATTATCACGCTCAGTAGTATGTCCATAAAATGCCGCCGGTGTAGCATCGGCCACATTTCCCAAAGTCACAACCCCGCACTGTTTTCCCTGTTCTACAAAGAAGTCGGTCAACGAAGGATAAGCCACTCCATCCTCACTCATACTGATATGACGATTATTATTCTGCTCTCCAGTAGCCAATGCACTTCCGGCACCTGCCGAGTCGGTAGTAAAGGCATCTTTTGCTGAAGTGGAAATCAGTCCCAGATGCTGCATATTCAATATGGTCAAGCCTTTGTTTACACGATCTGCAGCTGTAAGTTGTGCCAATCCCATACCATCACCAATAAGGAAAATGACATTCTTCACCGGACGGTCTGTTCCATCGGATTCAAATGAAGGAACATAAGTCTTCACCGGCTCTGCCAACTGCAACTTCTCATTCTTGAATCCCTCAAAATCGTGAGTAGTCTTGTCCAGACGATCTGTCTTGGTTACCCCCTGTACCGACTCTACAGCTTTTGAAGCAATCTCGTAATGCTTGTTATGCCAATCGCTGAAAAAAGCTGTACACTTCTCTACCTTATCCGTATTGATATAATCTACTCCCAACATATGGAAAGTATTCCAGGCAGTCATACCATCGGGAGCTCCCCAAAAGCGGATCTGCTTACCCTGAGCATGTGCCTTTTCAATAGCAGCAACCACTTTTTTCTTGTCTTCTTTTACCAATGAGCCTTTTCCATTCCACTTCGACAAGTCACGGAAATTGGTACTGAATACCCCTACCCGTTCAAGTTGCTTTTCTGTATAGTCTTCTGATAAATTGCCATCGAAAAGAATATAAGAAGTATACTTGTCAAAGTCTTCGGGCTCTGGCACATTACCTGTAATCACAATACGAACCGCATACGGATTGACTGACGGATTGAATACTTCCGGATACTTGTTCAGTTTACGCTGCAATGCTTTCAGAAAAGCGTCAGTATTATCCGACTTGATTTCTACCAGCAACTGCATTTTCTCATCCGATCCCTTCCACGCTCTGCCTTCATTATGACGATACAGCGACAGAATAGGATTCAGATACAAAGCATCGAAGGTTAACTCCGGATTAATATCCTCTTCGTCGTGAGCCACATAAAACTCCTTGCCTTTATAAAACAAATCAACTTCTATCGAATACACTTTCTGTGAATAAGCCTCGTAGAAAGGTACTGTTTGCTTATAATCATTATGCGAATGAATTCTGACCGGATATTGTTGCGCTACTACCGTATTGTGTCCCAATAAAGAAAGACCCGCTACAAATAAAGAAGATACAAGAAAATGTGTTGTCTTCATATGTTTCAGTTTACAGATTAATGTTTGAAAAATAATATAACCGCCAATTCTCAGACGAGCGAAATCCAGAATCGACGGTTACAAAGTTATACTATTTATACCTATTTACTTTTTAATAACCTTTATTTTGCTTCAGTTTGCCATTTGAGTTCTTCACTACATCCGAAGGATAAGGGAAAACTCTCATATACTGTTCATAAGGACGTTTGTTGGTATAATCTGCATAATAAGCTTCAGTCCAGGTTGATTCCGGATTTGAACGATCGTCATACTTACGGATACGAGGACGAGCATTCAGTTCTTTTTCTGCCAAAGCCTTGATTTCTGCATTAGAAGACTGAGCCCAACGTTTCAAATCGAACAAATGGTCAGTAAACTCGAATGCCAGCTCACAACGACGTTCATGATACAAGTCAGCCATTGTCGGAGTATGATCAAGTGGCTGCAAACCGACACGTTCGCGGATATCATCCAAATCTCCTTTAGCCAAATCAGCACGGTTAGTCATCAGATAAGCCTCAGCACGGAACAGTTTCATTTCTGCAAAACGCATAATCGGGAAATTCATACGTACGGTAGGCCAGTCTCCATTTGCATTCACATATCCATTCTCTACCGGATTTTTATGTTTGAACGGATCCATATACTTATTAATCATAAAGCCGGCTTCATAATCGGATGTAGAATAGAAGACTCTTGACGAACCGAAATATTCGAATTCCTGATTATACTCAAGAATAGAGCGTACAAGACGTTCGTTTCCGGCGCCATCTTTCGCCATTTCTTCGTAGATATCAAGAGTAGGCTTCAACTGTCCCCAGCCATTGTAAACACCCCATCCTTTATTTTCCAATACAGCTCCGGGGAAGTCTATTCCTCCACCAATATTTCCACCATCCGAAGGAATAGTCCAAAGATATTCCTGATTCCAGAAATCAGCATATTCTGAAGAAAACAGCTGAGAGAAAGAAGGATTCAGGTCGCGTCCATAGTCTGTTTCCAGCAAATCAACCATTTTGATTACATTCTCCCACTGAGTAGCATCCCATGTAGCCCAGTAAGCATATACTTTTGCTTTGTAAGCTACAGCTGCTGCCTGATGTGCACGACCTCTGTTATCTGTATCATACTCTTCGAATTTGGGCAGGTAACGGATAGCCTGATCCATATCTTCAATGATATATTGATAGTTATCCTCTACTGATTTCTGCTGAGGAGGAATCGAGTTATCATAATCGCCTGGCAAATCTTCGTAACGCATGAAAGGTACTCCCTGTTCGTCTGTTCCATAACGATAGGCTACATAGAAATGAGCAAAACCTCTCATAAAATAAGCTTCTCCCAAACTTCTCTGCTCTATCTCTGAAAGTCCTTTTTCTTTTTGTTTTTTCAGCAACTGCTGAATAATCCAGTTTGAACGGGAAATATTCTGATAAAGCAGTTCGAATGCACTTTTCAACGGACTCTCATCACCGGTATAAGCCATTGTAGCCAAGGTGTTGAAACTTCTGGAGCGTCCCCATACTACGTCACATCCGGCTCCCTGTTCCCAGAACAAGTCACGTCCGAACATGGTTTCCTTATGGAAAGGTTTATAAAGTCCGTCTATTGCATCAATGGCTTGTTGGTCGTTGGTAAAATAGGCGTTTGTGATAGGACTTCCTTCAGACTGTACATCCAGGAAATCGCTGCACGAACTAAGCAAGGCAACAGACAACGCTAAAACTGATATATATTTTTTCATGTTCATTCAATTATTAATAAGTAAGTTTAAGACCGAAAGAGAATACTCGAGATACAGGATATTTCAAGGCATCGTATCCACCTGTTTCTGGATCCATACCCGAATAATCTGTAATAGTAAACAAGTTTTCACCACTGAGGTATACCATCAGGCTACTGTTTCTTTCCTTCATATGTGACCATTTACGCAGATAATCACTCAAATCGTAAGATACAGTCAGGTTTTTCAAACGCAAGTAAGAAGCATCTTCCAAGTACCAGTCGGATGGAGTAGTGAAGTTTCCATTCGGGTCGTTCTTAGACAAACGTGGAATATCAGAAGAAGTATTTGTTTCGCTCCATGCATTCAAAATTTCTTTCGAACGGTTGAAGTTACCTTCTACATCGCTGAGTAACATACATTTTGCTACATACAGTGACTGAGCCCCACCTACACCCTGCAACATTGCACTTACAGATAGTTTCTTATAAGTAAAACCTCCAGATAAGCTGAATGTTGTTTTGGGAGTAGCGCTACCACAATACTGACGGTCACCATCATCAATCTTACCGTCTCCGTTATAGTCTACAAACTTCAAGTCACCAGCTACAGCATCCGGCTGAATACGGTTTCCGTTCTTATCTACATAAGCTGCAGCTTCTGCATCGCTCTGGAAAATACCATCGGTTTTAATGAGATAGAAAGAGTTAAGCGGCTGACCTTCTGCTGTCTGATATACATAAGGCAGTGTAGAACGGAATTCTCCTTCACCAACCCATACTCCCGGTGTACCATCTGCATTTTTCACACCTATATCCGATACCCAGTTTTTCAAGTAAGAAAAATTACCACTGATATAATACGAGAAGTTGTTATTCACCCGATCACTCCAGTTAGCCTGAAATTCGAAACCACGGTTACGCACTTCACCCTGGTTTACCAACATAGCATCCAGACCAATGGTAGAAGGCCAGTTCATGGTTTGTGTCTGAATCAGATTGAAAGTACGTTTATCGAAGTAGTCCATCTGCAAAGACAAACGGTTCTGGAACAAATCAAGATCCAAACCTAAGTCCCACTGTTCTGAAGTTTCCCAAGTAAGATCCGGATTTACTGCAATCGAGTTATAGATTACATTACCCCATGAAGAGTGCTGTCCATACTGTCCATAATCGTTAGAAAACTCTTGTCCCAATACAGTTGAACGGTAATTATAGTCGATAGAACCCAAGTTACCCACACGTCCCCATGACGCACGCAGTTTCACCAAGTTTACGACATCGTTTTTCGGGAAGAATTTTTCATTTGAAATCTTCCATGCCAATGTAGCAGCAGGGAAGTCACCGTAATTGTTTTCTTTTGGCAAACGTCCTGCATAGTCACGTCTCCAGGAAGCTGTTACGAAGTAACGGTCATCATAAGAATAAGCCAGACGGGCAATTGCGGAAACGTTGGCATCAGGACCTTCCAGATAATCTTCCGCAGCTACAGAACCCGCATAAGCCAAATACTGAAGATAAGCAGTTTCGTCAGAGAAATCAGTACCTGTTACTTCCAAACCACGCTTGTTGTAATGGTCGGCAGTAGTAGATACCAAAGCTCCGATGCTGTGTTTGTCGAAAATACGGTCGTAAGTCAATGTATTTTCTGTTTTCCATGTATCTGAACGGAAAGTAGTCTCGTCCAGTTCGTTGTTCAAATTAGGTTTTCCAACTTCATCACGAATCGGAGCAAAGTTCTTATAATAATTGCTCTGCAAGTTATAAGTGAAGCGGCTGGTAAACTTCAATCCCTGCAGGATATTGGCAATCTCCAAACTGGTAGTAGACCATACATCACTTGTTCTATCGTAGCGGTTGTCTGCTTCCAGCAAACGCACCGGATTCACCGCATCCCCATGGATATCGGCATAGTTTGAACCATATTTTTCAATATATGCAGGGTCTTCTGTAGTTACACCTCCATACGAACCATCCAACGGATTGTACACAGTAGCACTGGCTGGCATATATACTGCCGACAAGATAGCTCCTGTATAACCAGACTCTGTATCTGAAGAACGTTTTTCGGTATTCTTCCATATCAAATCTTCCGTTACAGTCACCCATTTGTTCAGTTTGAAACGTCCGTTATAACGCAAAGACAGATTCTTGTTGAATGTATTAATCAATACACCTTGATCGTTGTCATAAGATAATGACAAACGGCTTGAAGCATTTTCTGTACCCACGTTCATGGCCACATTATGACGCTGATAGAAAGCTGTACGGAAAATTTCATCCATCCAGTTTGTACGTGTAGTCGCAATCCATGGGTTTTTATTTACATCCCAGCCATCGGGTAAAGAAGTATTGGCATTAGCATAAGAGATTTTTCTCATTTGCAACTGCTCTTCTGCATTCAAAGGCTCAATCAGGTTAGTTGCCTGACGAATACCAAATGTAGCATCGTAAGTAACAGAAGGAGCACCTTCTTTTGCTTTCTTGGTAGTTACCAAGATAACACCTCCGGCTCCCGACTGTGCACCATATACAGCAGCCGATGCAGCATCTTTCAATACTACAATCGATTCGATATCATTCATAGAAGTAATCGGTGCTCCAGGAACTCCATCGACTACCCAAAGAACTTTTTCACCGTTTTCATTCTGAGAACCTTGTCCGCGGATTACTACAGAAGGTGCAGAAGTAGGGTCTCCACCATTCGACTGTACTGTAACACCGGCTAATTGTCCTTGCAACATTCCTTCAGTAGAACTAACCGGACGTGAAGTCAGTTCTTCTGTATTGTTCAATACACCGACAGATGCCGACAAGTCTTGTTTACGAGAGTTAGCTCCATAACCCAACACAACAACTTCTTCCAGCAATTCGGTGTTTTCTTTCATAGTTACTACAATTTCCTTTTTACCTTCCGGGCGTATTTCCAAAGAAGTAAAACCAATGTAGCTTACAACCAGTACGCTGTTCTTTTCTACAGCCAGATCAAACTCACCGTTAAAATCTGTAATAGTACCGTTTGTTGTTCCTTTTACCAAAACACTAGCACCAATGATTGCTTCACCTTTCTCATCAACGACACGTCCATGCACCTTTTCTCCACTCTGGGCTAAAGTACTCATGGACACATGATTCAAATCACTACTTACTGTTTCCCCAAAAACAGGATAAGGAAGTAAAACTCCCAACGAAGCAATTCCTAAGAAAGGAATGATTCTTTTTTTCATACTCTATTATATGTCTATGTTTAATGTTGATTTCTTTTTACCCGCCGCAAAAGTAATCCATTCACTCATAGTATATATAAGTACGATAATCCAAACACCTTATTGTAACAGTCTTTTCAAATCTCTGTAATTTCGTTTCAATGTAAATTAAATAGAAATGTAATATAACACCTCGTTTTATTCTTTTCCATCTTCCAACAAAAAAGGCATCTTCGCTTGCCGCACGAAGATGCCTTTTTACATTTATCTATGATAAATTATTTCACCTCACCTGTACCTGTAGAGAAATTCAAATATACTTTCTGACCAGGATTTCCTACAACAGAATATTCCGGTCCTAAATCAGTCCATCCATTATTTACTGCGTTATCTTCACGATAGAATATTGTGGTTCCATCCTTCAGTGTAAACTCATAGCGATACCAGTCGTATTCAGCTTTCACACACATACGCAACTCACCACTGGCAGCAAATGCAGGTGATACAAACTCACCGTCCGGAGTTTCCGGAATTGTAAACTTCCACTCATCTGCATAAGCCCAAACTCCCCCGTTTGCAGCTCCAAACAGATAAATCTGCGGTAAATAGAAACTCATTGTATATGCATACTCACTTCCTTTTACTTCGGCACGGATAGCAATGACATACCAGCCAGCCTTGACTTTAATATTACCTCCTTCATTACTTGGATTTGCACCGGCCTGATCATTGAAAGAAGATATATTATCGAAGCCAAGCCAATCTTGTTCGTATTTACCAAACTTAAATTGTCCGTTTTCTGCATCTATATAAACCATGGTCCAGAATTCTCCATCCATACCGTTCACTTTAATCATCTTTTGCCAGGTAGTCCATGGTGTACCAATGGAAGAACCTACAATATACATTTCGGTAGGAGGTTCTAATGTAACGACAGGTGTACCCAACTTAAAGGTTTTAACCTCCACTGCATTCGAAGAAGATACTCCTCTACTGCTACCAGTCAGTATGGCATCCAATTTCATATAGGCCACAACTTCTTTACCAGCAACATCTTCTACATCTGGGTTGGCGGCCATATAAAGATCAGCCAATGCATTGTTCAGTTCATTTACATCAGGTTGAATCGTAGTAGATACGAATGTAGTACCCAATGTAGTAAACTGACCTTCTTCTGTCAATCCGTTTTCCGTTAAGGAAATATGAAGGGTGTAGGTTACTGCTGCCTGAAATCCATATTCCGGCTGCTGACATTGCAACTTAAAGACAGTTTCCTTCTTGCTTAAATCATAGATTTGCTCTTGAGGAGTTTCCAATACAAAACTGGATGGTTCGTACAAAACGGGATTATCGTCCCGGTCTGTATCGCATGCGCTAAGGATAGGTAAACATAGCGCAACCGCACATATTGTTGAGAAAAATATATTTTTCATAAATTCTATCATTATCAGATTAATAACCTTCGTTCTGGTGCATGTTATTGTTATTATTAATATCAGTAGCAGGTATCGGATATACATTATAAATATCAATTACCGATTTACCTTCTTTCACTCCACCTTTCCAGTCCCAAATATATTTATCGGTAGTGAAACAATCGAAACGAATCAAATCACTACGACGACGACCTTCCAGATAAAATTCACGAGCCCATTCATCCAAAATATACATTTCTGTAAGATCGTTCAAAGTAGGCTGAACTTTACATCCACGCTTGCTGCGTAATGTCTTAATATCCTGCAATGCCAGATCTTTCTTGTTTAATCTGAAATAAGCCTCAGCACGAGTCAGATAAGCTTCTGCCAAACGGATAAACGGGATATCGGTATCAGGATATTCTGTGTGACTGGTTGCAGCTCCATCCGAACGAATGTTCTGCCATTTTACAACAGATAATCCACTTTGGAAACCTGCAATTGCTTTAGGATCCATGGTACGTTTTCCACCACCTGCACCCGAATAGAACAAGGCTCTATCATCACCGGCTTTTTCAATCATGTCTACCGTGCGTACACCATATTGAGCATCCCATGTGTCAATAGCTTCGTCGGTAGGAAGATCAGCCTGTCCAGGAACTTCTACATCTGACGGTATCATAGGTACTTCACCTTCTTCAAAGAATTTATAAACCAAAGCATTGCGAGCGATCAGACAAGACCATCCATTTGTAGTACCCATACGGGGCATACCTCCTGTACGAGTTCCACATACCAAATAAGTAGAACCACCGTAGTTACGAGTCTTCATACCATCCTGACGAATAGGAAGAACGATTTCTTTCATTGCCTTTTCATTTTGGTCATTATCTGCCATGAACATCAGCTGATAATCATCGCACAACTCGTAGTATCCGCTATTAATAGCCTTATCGGCATATTCTCTTGCTCCATCGTAATTGGCAGTACCGGTATAAACTTCTGCGTTCAAATACAGTCTCGCACGTAAAATCCAGTTGGCAACCTTGTCAGCGCGTCCAAAAGGAGCTTGACCAGGTTCGTACATATCATTTTCTATCGCATTCAGTTCACCTTCGATATAGGTATATAAATCTTGCGCCAATATTTCTGTTGGCAAATCATTGTTGAAGTGTTCCTTGAAAGGAGCTTTACCAAACAAATCGAGGAAATAATAATAGTGCAAGGCACGCAGGAAACGAACTTCCGCACGTTGGCGTATTGTTTCTGCATCCGTCATACCTTCAGTCATATCCAAAAAGAAATTGTACTGAGTTATATCATATCCCAAACGTACATATACCCATTCAGTACGAATACTGGACGAGTTCCAACTGATTCCTGTAAACTGAGGGATATCTACATTATCCTGCCATACCCAGATACATTCATCTGTAGGAAATTCCTGACAATTGAATACTGTACGATAGAATCCACTTTCTCCTTCGTCCTGTCCATCCAAATCAGGACTACCCGCAAGACCTTTCTGACCAGTAAGCCCTAAAGTTGCATATTGTTTCACAAAAACTTCATCTTTATTGAAAGATGATGAACTTTGCGGATCTATAGAACTAATGTCCAAATCATTGATACAAGAAACAGTTCCCATTGTTGTAGCCAACAAGAAGGCTGCTGAAAATATATGCGAAAGATATCTTTTTTTCATCATAGCAATTATTTTTTAAGGTTAGAATTGTAAATTAAGTCCCAAAAGGAATGTCAAAGGACGTGGATAAGGACTTCCATCAATACCACTTTGTACTTCCGGATCCAATCCGTCATACTTAGTAATGATAAATGGATTTTGTACGGTTGCATAGATACGTCCACCAATTCCTTTGTATGCAGAAGTCTTACACAAATTCTTAAACGAATATCCTAATGTAATATTGTCACAACGCAAGAAAGAGGCATTACGTACAAAATAGTCACTCATATAATAGTCACCTATCCCTTGAAAACCTAACTCTATTGCTTCTGGAGTTGTATTCGACCAGGCAGTATTAGAGAACAAACCAGACTGACTTACATTAGCCTTTCCTGCTAAAAAGTCATAATATACATAGTTATTCAGACTGGCACGAAGCGAGAAGCTGAAATCCCAGTTTTTATAAGTCATTTTCGATGTGAATCCCATCAGGAAATCGGCAGCCGGTTTCTTATAAATGTATTTATCAGAGCTATTGATAATACCATCACCATTACGATCTACGAACATATTTTCAATAGGCTTTCCGTTTTCATCATATACTTGCTGATAAACATAAAAAGAATTTGCCGGATACCCTACTTTATTTACTTGTACCTTGGTATTGTTTCCACGAGAAATCTTATCTCCTGTTTCTACATAATAATCTGCGTCATTTCCACCTGTCAACTTCGTAATTTCATTATGATTCCATGTAAAATTATAAGTTACATCCCATAAGAAATCTTTCGTAACAATAGGTTTCGCATTAATTGCAAATTCCACACCATAATTCTTCAATGAACCAATATTCTTCAGCATTTGGGCATTAAAGTTTGTTCCAACCGGGATTTTCACACTGTTCAGCAAATCGTCTGTTTCGCGATAGTAACCATCAATATTACCACTAATTCGACCATTCAAGAATCCAAAATCCAACCCTGCATTATAAGTGGTAGTCTGTTCCCACTTTAAATCTGTATTAAAGGCATTTGGTCTGGAAGAGTTATAGTATACATCTCCAAACGGATACTGTGCAAACGAGTCATTTGCATAATAAAGAGGCATATAAGCAAAATCAGAAGTTACATCTTGCTGACCAGTAATACCCCAACCTAAACGAAGTTTCAAATCAGACAAGAAATTTACATTTCTCAAGAATTTTTCTTCCTTGATTTTCCATCCCAAAGCCAAAGACGGGAATGTACCCCAACGATTTGCACTTGCAAAACGAGAAGAACCATCCCAACGCATTGTAAATGTAAACAAGTAACGATCCAATAAAGAATAATTCAAACGTCCAAAATAAGACACCAATGTATTACGGGTAGCATATGCAGTTTCTTCGCGCAAAACTTCATCGTGTTTTACCTGCAGATAACTATCCCATCCATAACCTTCATTGAAACCATTTCTATGGAAATGCTGTTCTTCACCTCCGGCCATAACATCAATCATATGATCGCCTATAGTTTTGATATACTGTCCATATACATTATAAGAGATATTATATTTATACTCTGTTGCTACAGAACGATTTCCATAATAGTTATAAGAATATGAATAAGGAGAATAAATTGTAGTCTGTCTACCTTCTGCATAATCTCCACCAATACTTGCATGAATACGGAGATCTGGCAAGAAATGAAATTTATAATCCATTTCGATATTACCCACAAAGTCATTGCTGTTTGCTGTATCATCTTTCTGGTCTAATACTGCAACCGGATTCTGTGGAGTATTTTTATTAGAAGTATAAGCCCATGATTTATCAGAGTAATCACTTGTTCCCTGTGCTGTCTGATAAAAACCACCAAAGAAATCATACATTGGATCGGAACTACGTACCGGACGAGTCGGGTCCATAGACATTGCTCCACCTACAGCAGCTCCATCTACATAAGTATTCTTTCCATTCATGTATTTCGCTGTAATATTGAACTTCAAATGATCATCAAAGAAAGAAGGAGCTAAGTTTACAGAAGTGGTGAAACGCTGGAAATTAGAGTTTTTCACGATACCATTATTACTGCTGTATCCGAAAGAAACGCGGTAAGGTAAATTCTTTAAACCGCCATTTACTGATACATGATGATCTGTGCTTACAGCTGTACGAAATACCTCATCCTGCCAGTCAGTATTTTCTGTTCCCAGTTCTGCAGGGAGTGCTTCGTCACCCCATAACTGTGACACATAATTACGATATTCGTCACCTGTCAATACATCGTATCTTTTCTGAGTAGTAGATACAGATACAGAACCATTATAGCTTACTTTAGGAGCCTGTCCACTCTTACCTTTCTTTGTGGTAATAATAATGACACCATTAGATGCACGAGAACCATAAATCGCTGTTGCAGAAGCATCTTTCAACACTGTAAAAGTTTCAATATCTTCTGGGTTTACCATAGACAAACCATTAGACATACCTTTGATACCATTGTTATCGATAGCAAGTCCATCAATTACAATCAAGGGATCGTTGCTGGCATTCAATGAAGAACCACCACGGATACGAATCTGTGAACCTCCACCCGGAGTACCATCGTTGCTGATTACACTCATACCGGCAACCTTACCTGCCAACATATCTTGTGCATTGGTAGTTATACCTTTACTCAACTCATCCGGTTTAATAGCTGTCACAGAACCTGTCGCATCATTTTTCTTCACAGAACCATAACCAATTACAACTACATCATCAAGCATTTCTGAATCATCCTTCAGAATTACATTCATCATAGCTGCAGCAGGCAACTCCTGAGTTTTATATCCAATAAAGGAAATAACTACAATATCTCCCTTATTAGCATTTAACGTAAAATTACCATCAAAGTCGGTAATAGTACCATTGGTAGTGTTTTTCACCAATACGTTTGCACCGATAACCGGCTCACCGGTATTATCTTTCACCACGCCCTTAACTGTAATGCCTTGTGCAAAGGCTTGTACAGAGAGTAAAACTCCTACTAACCATAATAGCAAGAACTTACTCATTTTTTTCATTCCTTCTATTTTCATATTATTAAATTAAAGTATTAGAATATTATCGTAATAAATACCTATTGAAAACAATACGAATCTCAACCTTTTCAAATAAGATAAATTTTTATTCCTTACCTTATATAAACATCAATAAACCAAATCTATATAATATCATAGGAAGACAAAGCCAGTGCCCTCCTATGAAAAGAGTTCTTACTTTGTTTATTTTATTTCCTTAATAGAAATAGCGTATCCACCTCCTATGGCAGCTTTCAGAGTCAATTTACTCTTATTGGTTACCTTTTTCTTGGTGATAGTATAAGCCTGTGGATTGGTTTCCCAATTAGCATCTTTTGCATCGGCATAAATAGTTGCTTCATACTTCTTTCCCGGTTGAAGGAAATCCAATGCCAATTTCGATTCATGACCATTGTAGCCAGCTGTACAGCCTACATACCAGTCGTTTGTACCTTTTGCGCGACGGGCAATAGTAATATACTCACCCGGCTCTGCTTCCAAATATTTGCTTTCATCCCAATCAATCGCTACATCCTTAATGAACTGGAAAGCATCCATGAAACGTTCATAATTTTCCGGAATATCTGCCGCCATTTGCAATGGGCTATACATCGTTACATACAATGCCAACTGACGAGCCAAAGTAGAACGGACACGAGAATTATTATTCGGATTCATCTTACTGCAATCAGTTTCAAAAATACCCGGAGTATAATCCATCGGACCTCCAATTAATCGGGTAAACGGCAGGATAGTAGTATGATTCACTTTATTTCCACCGAACGATTCATATTCAGTACCACGAGCAGACTCATTACCGATAAGATTAGGATATGTACGGCAAAGGCCTGTAGGACGTACCGCTTCGTGCGCATTAACCATAATCTTATAATCTCCAGCCTTAGTTACAGCATACAAATAATGGTTTACCATCCATTGTCCATAATGATGTTCGCCACGTGGAATAATATCGCCTACATATCCGCTCTTCACAGAATTGTATCCGTTATCTACCATAAACTGATAAGCCTGATCCATATGACGTTCATAATTACGTACAGAAGCAGAAGTTTCATGATGCATCATCATCTTCACACCTTTATCTGCTGCATAACGATGAATTTCTTTCACATCAAAATCCGGATACGGAGTTACAAAATCGAACACATAGTCTTTACTCTTTCCAAACCAGTCTTCCCATCCTTCATTCCATCCTTCAACCAGTACTGCATCAAAACCGTGTGCTGCGGCAAAATCAATATAACGTTTTACATTTTCAGTGTTAGCAGAGTGTTTACCATTTGGTTTGGTATTCTTATAATCTGTTTCTCCCAGTTTTACACTTGAAAGTTCATCTGTATAAGCCCAACTTCCCTTACCGGTAATCATATCCCACCATACTCCGACATATTTCACCGGCTTAATCCAAGAAGTATCGGCATATTTACAAGGTTCATTCAAGTTCAATGTAATACGTGAAGCCAAAATATTACGGGCATCATCACTCACAATCACTGTACGCCAGGGAGAATGACACGGAGTCTGCATATATCCCTTATCACCTTTAGCATCTGGAGTAAGCCATGATTCAAACACCATATTCTTATCGTCCAGATTTAAATGCATACAAGAATAATCTACCAAAGCAGCCTCATGCAAGTTAATATACAAGCCATCTTCTGTTTTCATCATCAAAGCTGTCTGTACTCCTGTAGGTGAGAATACAGTCTGTGAAGAATTAGGAGTAACCGCTTCTTTCATGCGCTCTCTGATTTCAGACAACTTAGAAACTGTATAATCATACTCCTGTGTATCATAATCTCCCGGAATCCAAAAAGCAGTATGGTCTCCTGCCATTGCAAACTGAGAATGCTCTTCTTTAATTACAAAATAATTCAGATTCTTTTGCTGTGGGAACTCGTAGCGGAAACCTAAACCATCGTTGAACAAACGGAAGCGAATCACCATTTTCCGATCATTCATAGCCTGATTCAAGGTTACAGCCAATTCATTATAATGGTTACGGATGCTGCTTTCTTCTCCCCATACCGGAGTCCATGTTTCATCGAAAGTGGCAGTCTGAGTATCAGCCACAGTAAATCCGTTCATCAGGTTAGTTTTAATATCCAGCTGATCTTTATCAGTCCGCTCTGTCCATTCAAAGTCTGTTTTTTTATCAGCATCTTCCTTTTTCAGCTCAAGTCCCAATGTACTCGGTTTAATTACAACCTTGTTTTTAAAATACAAATCGTATACAGGAGCCCCAGCCTGATTCAGACTGAAATTCATGACTAAGTTACCGTCCGGTGAAGTCAGTTTCTGCGCATTTGCCAACAAGGCACAGCAGAATAAAGTTGCAAAGGTTAAATGTTTTTTCAAATTCATAGTTCTTCAAGTATTAAAGGGTCAACGTTATCAGAACGTGTATTGCAAAACTATCGGGTCTGATTACTTGTTATAACCCTCAGAATAAAAATATAAATCAAAACCTCTTTATATAATCAATAATAGATTATTATTCAAATAGTTACACTTTACAAAAAGGAACAATAATATAAACCTGTTAGAAACACAAAATCAATGTTTCCCGTGACTGTAAAGACAGTTTATCCACCAGATTTACAGTTTTTCCTGTCAGGAAATCAGTAGCCTGCTGCGAAGACAGACTTTCGTTATAAGGAGCCAAATCCAAGATCTGTTCTTTATCTGTTCCATTCATAATTACTACAACCGATTTTCCCTGATAACTACGTTCGTACACATACACTCCATTTGCAATAGAATAGTGTTTCAAGCTACCTTTTCCTATTACATCGTTATTCTTTCTCCACTGCAAAAGTTTACGGGTATAATCGAAAGCCTCGTTTTGCAATTCAGTACGTCCGGCAGCTGTAAAGCAATTAATCGGGTCACCTGCCCATCCGCCAGGAAAATCACAACGCAAATAGCCATCTCCTTGTCCTTTATCTGCAGCCATCAGAATTTCTGTTCCATAATAAATCTGAGGAATACCACGAGTTGTCAACAAAAAGGCCATTGCCTGTTTATAACGGTTCAAGTTCTTTGTATCTTCTGCTTTTTTATAGAAACGAGAAGTATCGTGATTATCCAGGAAAATCAAAAGATTCATAGGATTAGCATATACCAAATCCTGAGTCTGATAATCATACAAACGGAACAAACCATTGGCCCAGTCGGTTGTTTCTTCGTCAAAAGCCTGATTCATCAGACTCTGCAAAGGAAAGTCCATTACAGTAGGCAAATTAGAATTCTTTGGAGCTGCCAATTTGCTATCTTTCTGCCAATAAGATACCAGCACATTACTATTCAGCCATGTTTCCCCCACAATATTGAAATAAGGATATTCATCCAGCACTTCTTTACACCATTCCGACATAAAATCGAAATCAGCATACGGATGCGTATCCTGACGAATACCATTTATCCCCGCATATTCAATCCACCAGATACTACTCTGAATCAAATAGCGTGCTACATGACGGTTACGCTGATTTAAATCTGGCATCACCTGAGTAAACCAACCATCTGTCGCAATCTTTCGTTCATACTCACTGGCATGTATATCCATCACACTGGCTGTTTTAAACGAAGTCTGCACATACTGCGATTTAAAGTTGAACCAGTCCTTAGACGGTTTATCCTTAAACAAATAGTTTTCACTTCCACAGTGATTAAAAATCATATCCATTACGACCTTCAATCCCTTTTCATGTGATTTTTCAACCAATTGCTTAAAATCATCATTAGAACCAAAGCGACGGTCAAGCTGATAGTAATCAGTAATTGCATATCCATGATAAGATCCCTCCGGCATATCATTCTCCTGTGTCGGATTCAACCAGATTGCAGTTACACCCAAATCAGCAATATAGTCGAGATGTTCAGAGATTCCCTGAAGATCTCCCCCATGACGACCATACTGTTCAGTGCGGTCAACTTTATTTTCCAGCATACCCGGTATCACATCATTGTCTGGATTTCCGTTTGCAAAACGGTCTGGCATTATCAGGTAAAGTACATCACTCGATGTAAATCCCTCTATATCTGTCCCCTTACGAGTACGCTGTTTCAGTTCATAAGGCACCACAGTAGTTTTCCGTCCCTGCTTCAAACAAATATCAAATGTTTGAGGAGTAGCATCAGATAAGTCTACATACAATAACAAATAGTTAGGATTCTCTTGTTTGACAACCTCCTTCAATTCCACATTCTTACTAGAAAGTGTTACTTCAGAAGATGCAATATTATCCCCATACAATAAAATCTGTAATTCAGGATTCTTCATTCCTGCCCACCAGAAAGTCGGAGCAATTTTTTTGATTGTTGCCGTACGAGTGGCAGAGTATCCACTTAGAAAAGAAAGTACAGCCATAATGATTAATAGTGTTTGTTTCATGATATAGGTATTTGGTTTGATGCAAATGTATAGGCTTTCTCTACAAGGTACTTTTCATACAATGAAAATATAAACAGGCAATACACATAAACCATTATTATTCAGTCACATAATAAATATAGGCATCGCTAATATTATAAATGAAAAAGAAAAGTTTTTTCCATGTCAGACAATATCTTATTTGAGAATTATTATATATTTGCATAAATCAAATGCAGACAAGATACTATGAGAGCATATTCATTACTTCTATTCGGGTTCATAAATGTATGGCTCGTTTCCATCCATGCACAATCTGTGTCACTTCAACAAGTATTGAATGAATTAGATCGAGTAATCTTACAAAAAGAGATTTATCACTCCCAACGCGAAGAAAACATTCAGAATCTAAAAGAACGTTTGCAGCATTCTTCAGATATATGGGAAAAATACAATTTGTGCGGCTCCTTATTTTATGAATATCTCCATTATCAAGCCGACTCTTCTTTATATTATATCAACGGAAAATCCAAGATTCTGCCAGAATTAAACCGCCCTGACTTAAAAAACGAAATTATCATCAATCGTGCCGAAGTCATGGGAGTGATGGGTATGTACAACGAAGCCTTACTGGAATTGCAGAAGATAAATCCCCATGAACTGGAAAAAGGAGCACTCGACTACTATTACCGCACTTATCGTGCCTATTATGGTTGGATTGCCGACTATACAGCCGAAGCCTCTGCCAAAAGTAAATATCTGAAACAAACAGACTTATATAGAGATTCTATTCTGCTCCTCTCTTCTCCCGGCCCCGATCGTGATATCGTTTTCGCAGAGAAAAAATTATTATACAATAAACCAGACGAAGCCATCACTCTGCTCAAACAGCTGAGTTCACAGCCACAAAGCATGCAAAAGTTGGCCTATATTAATTACACTTTGTCCGAAGCCTATGAGGTAAAGAAAGACGTAGAAAAACAAATGTATTATTTGGCCCAAACAGCCATACTCGACATGAAAATGGCTGTCCGGGAATATGCTTCTTTACAGAAACTGGCCCGTTTAATCTACGAACAAGGAGACTTGGAAAGGGCTTACAGATACCTGAACTGTTCTATGGAAGATGCCGTAGCATGCAATGCCCGCCTCCGGTTTCTGGAAGTAACTGAAGTATATCCTATTATTGACAAAGCATACAAGGTAAAAGAAGCTGAAGAACAAGCTATTACTAAAAAACTTCTTGTCTGTATCAGCTTACTGGCATTTCTGCTTATCGTTGCCACATTCTACCTTTATTATTGGATGAAAAAACTGTCGGCCATGCGAAAAAGTCTCTACGAGAGTAATACTCAATTAGTAGCAGTCAACAGTAAATTAGCACAAACCGGAAAAATCAAAGAAGAATACATTGCACGCTATTTAGACCGTTGCGTAAGTTATCTGGAAAAACTGGAACAGTACAGACGTTCATTAGAGAAACTGGCAATGGCTTCTAAAATAGAAGAATTGTTCAAAACCATTCGTTCCGAACAGTTTTTACGCGACGAAAGAAAGAATTTCTACAATGAGTTTGATAAATCATTCTTAAACCTCTTTCCCAACTTTATCAACGACTTTAACAATTTATTATCAGAAGACGGAAAAATTTATCCTAAATCAGGTGAACTTTTAAATACAGAACTTCGTATATTTGCACTGATTCGTTTGGGAGTAACCGATGCAGCCCGTATTGCCCACTTTTTAGGTTACTCTTTAGCCACTGTTTACAATTATCGCAGTAAGATTCGAAATAAAGCCATTGGCGATAAAGAGAATTTCGAACAGGAGGTAATGAATCTGTAAGGCAAGGAAATACATATACATAATATTACCATGAAAAAAATACCTGATTTAAATTTCTGGAAACTGTGGAACATCAGTTTCGGGTTTTTCGGTGTGCAAATAGCCTACGCCTTACAAAGTGCAAACATTAGTCGTATATTCTCTACTTTAGGAGCCGACCCTCACAGTTTAAGTTATTTCTGGATACTGCCTCCTTTAGCGGGAATCATCGTGCAACCTATTATCGGTGCTTTAAGCGACAAAACCTGGTGCCGTTTCGGACGACGGATTCCTTATCTGTTTGTAGGAGCCCTGATTGCCGTACTGGTAATGTGTCTTCTTCCCAATGCCGGCAGTTTCGGTATGGGAGTATCGGCAGCTATGATTTTCGGTCTGGTTTCACTGATGTTTTTGGATACTTCCATCAACATTGCCATGCAACCTTTCAAAATGATGGTGGGCGATATGGTAAACGAAAAGCAGAAAGGGCTTGCCTATTCCATCCAAAGTTTTCTATGCAATGCCGGAAGCTTAGCCGGTTATCTCTTCCCTTTTATTTTTGCAGCGATTGGTATCAGTAATATAGCTCCTAAAGGTGTCATTCCTGATTCTGTCATCTACTCTTTCTACATTGGAGCAGCCATCCTTATTCTTTGTGTAATTTATACGACTGTAAAAGTAAAAGAATATCCTCCCCAACTTTATGCCGAATATCACGGAATTACCAAAGAGGCAGAACAGGAAAAAACCAATGTATTCAAATTACTGGTAAAAGCCCCCAAAGCCTTTTGGACAGTGGGTTTGGTACAGTTCTTCTGCTGGGCTGCTTTCATGTTCATGTGGACCTATACCAACGGAACCATTGCTGCCAATGTATTCAACACTCCGGCTATAGAGTTGGTAAAGGACGGAGTGACTCACATGGTTCTCGATACACAATCTCTGCAATACCAGACTGCGGGCGACTGGGTAGGTATTCTCTTTGCAGTACAAGCCATCGGTTCTGTAATTTGGGCTGTTACCATGCCGTCTATCAAAAACCGTAAATTCGCCTACGCACTAAGTTTAGTATTGGGAGGAATCGGATTCATATCCATTCTTTTTATTCACAACCAGTACATGTTGTTTGTATCCTTCCTGCTTATCGGATGTGCATGGGCAGCCATGTTGGCTATGCCGTTCACGATTCTGACCAACGCACTCACCGGAGGACATATGGGTACCTATTTAGGACTATTCAACGGCACAATTTGTGTACCCCAGATTGTAGCAGCTGTTGCAGGAGGATGGATTTTAAAACTGTTCACAACCGAAGGACAGATTGCTCCAGAAGTCAACATGCTTGTATTGGCAGGAGTATTGCTTATTATCGGTGCATTATGCGTGTCTATCATCAAAGAACATAAAGAATCTGCCGAAGGATAAGGAATCATCATTTTTTTTTCGGATATTTGTAGATATTTAGAAAAACAACAATTTATAAACATCAACCTAACGTATGAAAGTAAAATCGTTATTAGCTATTGCAGCTGCATGTGTATTAGGCATGACCTCGTGTAACAGCGGGGCTGTAAAAACTATTCCGGTATACGGATGGCAAGGTGAAGGGGAAGACGCCACCGAAGCTTCCATTCAGGCCGATTTCAAGAAATGGAAAGACCACGGACTGGTAGGTATGTGTTACAATGCCGGTGGATTCAATGTAGAAAAGCACACCCGTGCTGCTAAAATTGCTCATGCCAACGGTCTGGAATATCATGCATGGATTCCAGCTATGCTGAAAGGAGATGCCGACTCTACTTGGTATGCCGTAAACCGTAAAGGTGAATCAGCCTACAACGTACAGGCTTATGTTCCTTACTACAAATGTATGTGTCCGAACAATCAGAATGTAATCAACTATCTGGTAACCGAATATGGTAAGATTGCAGATATTCCTGAAGTAGACTTTATTCATTTGGATTATATCCGCTACGTAGACGTCATTCTGGCTCGTGGTTTGTGGGACAAATACGGACTGGTGATGAACGAAGAATATCCTACTGCCGACTATTGCTACTGCGACAAGTGTGTAGCTGATTTCAAGGCTGAAAGTGGTATTGATATCAAGGCTGTAGAAGATCCTTCTACTTGCCAGGAATGGAAAGAATTCCGTTATCACAAGATTACCGACTTGGTAAACAAAATTGCAGATGCAGTACATGCTAAAGGAAAGAAAGTAAGTGCGGCTGTATTCCCTGGTCCGGAATCGTATGCTAAGAAATTGGTTCGCCAGGAATGGAACAAATGGAACATTGATGCTTTCTTCCCGATGAACTACAATGACTTCTATCTGGAACCAGCTTCATGGGTAGGTAAAGTAACTAAAGAAGAAGTAGAATCTGTAAACGGTAAAGTTCCGGTATATAGTGGCTTGTTCATCTGTCGCGACTGGCAGAACAAAGCCAATATCAAAGATCCGGAAGGACACGGTTTGATTCCATCTGAAATCGGTGAAGCTGTACGCGGATCTATCGAAGCAGGTGCAGCAGGTGTAGCTCTCTTCATCCCGTCGAACATGACTGATGAACACTGGGCTGAATTTGAAAAAGCCATCCAAGTGAAAGAATAATCGTAGTACGATTACTATAAAATATTAATAAGCCAACTGATTTCAGTACTATAGGTCTGAATCAGTTGGCTTATTTTATACTATCCAATAAATATCTCCATTATACCGGCCATAAGATTATGGGGTAAATACAGAAAACGACAACAAAATGGCATATAAAATAATTATAAGTATCTTCATATGCTCATTTTATCTCTTTGTCAAAACTCTATTCAGTGAAAAGAACTCATACAATTAAAGAAAACAATCCTACCTATTATTCTTATACACTCTGAAAAAATTAAGGACCTGTTCAAATTTTCCAATCGAACGAAGCCGAACAAAATTCAAACAGATCCTTCAAAAAACGGAAAAAGCAACAACTCTTTCCAACTTCATCAAAAGTAAAAAACCTTAGAATACAAAACCTAAACGGAAGTAATGTACCTTTCCTTTTCCAGATAAATCCATATCATTAATATGTATCTTCTGGAAATTGAATGCATATCCCATATAGACATACTTACAAAGATTGATACCCACTCCTATTTCAGCGCATACACCTCCATCATTATTATATACACTACTGTCTGTACTGAATCCATAGCCGGAAGCAATTGACGCATAGGCTGACATGTTCTTATAAAAATTAGGAGTTGTACCACGCACACCTGTCATAATCTGCAAATCCGGAGCTTCATCAAACGTGCCTTCAGTTGGAAAAGCAGCTTTTACACTAAGTACATCCCAACCAATAAAAGGAGCAAAATTATGTTGGTATCTTACCCCCAAATCAAAGCCTGTACTACCTTGACCACCTCCTATACCAAAATCGATAGCAAAACGATTCTTCTTATAATCCATACCCTCGTAAGAAAAATCAGAAGAGCCCAATGTTCCTGTGGCTGCACAAACTGTAAGATTCATTACCAATGCCGTTACAACAAGCATTACCTTAAGAAATAGATTCTGTCTCATCATTTGAATAGTTTTACGCAGGTCTCATCCCCAAAGACCTTCCTATTATTGACGTTAAAAACGCAGGGGATTCCTTCCAAGCAAAAAAGATGCGCTTTTTATTTGAAAGTAAAAATAAGCATCCTCTTCAACCGAGACAATATCGCATTATCGCATCTTGTACCAAATGGCCATATTGAATTACTATATGGTCTGATATCAATACTATGTAGCAAATAATCATTCAAAAAGACTTTTTGCTTTCTTACTTTCTCACACCCACACCAGTTCTATGCTTTCCAGACTCATGCTGCGACTCTGATAGACATCTGTTTCTTGTTTTGACAAAATGATACAATGTCTCCCCCTCCTTTTTCTCATTTCTCACTATTTACAAAATGTCAATTCAGATGCTTCTACACGGCGCTATTTGACCACCGGTACAGAAGTCGTGGAAAATTCGGCTGTTTTTCGGCCTTTATAAAATACAGAAAGACAGAAATTACAGTCATTATTCTTCTAAACAACATAAAGAATAGTCTACACCATACACCGACATCGAAAAATCAAGGGAAAAGCAGCCTTTTATCATTTCAAAAGATGAAGAGAATCTGCTTCGAAAAAGCACCGGAAACCACCCGAAAACAGGTAAAAACCAACAAAAGGAAGCATCAGTCAACGCGACTAATCGCGTAAGGCAACGATTCTAGTACCGTCAGCCCTCGTTACAAGTATTGTTGCCGTTTGATAAAGGTTGTATTTTCCTCCGGAAAAGGCATCATAAACCTGTCTTATAACATATTTCAAGGAGGTTTTCCGGTTCTAAAAAGGAGTTTTTATCGCCGTGAGCGAACTTTTTATTCAAAACACGAGTTATCGGGAAAGAGCATTTTCTCATTTTTTAATATAAAAATTCCTTTTTACCTACCAATATGATATTTACCAAAAGATAAAAAAAGTGGTTGCCACCACACGTGCGACAACCACTTGCTATCATAAAAATCTATCACTTCTAACGACCGCTTTCGGCAATCATGTTACGTATCTTTTCGTTGAAAGCATCCTGCTTCATCAGTTCTTCCAGCGTGATGTGCATACGCCAGCGCCAGTAATGTTTCGGATTGGCCGGTACATTGATACGCTCAATTTCAATATCCGGGTTACGAAGTGATTCGTCCATCGCTGTCCAGTCTTGCCAGGTAAGAATACAAAGCATGGACGGACTGTATAAATGGCGGCGTACCACATCCTCACACAGCCAGCCCGGAGCATGTTCCGGCAAGTCTCCCCAATGACCCAACTCACGATAATAGAAAGATTCTGTTACGCTACGGTCTTCCTCCCACCATCCGCGGAAGGTAGACATATCGTGTGTACCAATAGTACATACCGAACGGAATGGATATTCGCTGACGTGCCCAAACTCATGTTCAGGATTCTTGGGCATACGCTGTATCTCCAAGGACAGAATCTGCAACTGATCCATTACCCAAGGCACGCAGTCGGGCACCATACCCAAGTCTTCTCCACATACCAGCATGGAAGTAGACTGCGTCAGTACCGGCAGTTTCTTCATGGCTTCCCGATACCAGAAATCATTATGACGCTGATAATAATAGTGATTGTACAAGCGGTTGAACGCTTCCTGTTCCTGTCCATTGAGCTGACGATATACAAAATCGTTCTGCACGGCAATGCGCGGATGATACATTTCCGGATTATCACGGTCTACCACAAACAGCACATCGCTAATGAGTGAGTACAATCCTTCTTTCAGATCAAGATCAGCCTCATCTGTTTTTCCTGCAAAATAAGCCTCGACCTTACGCTGCGTATCAAATTCCGGACGCATCTCGTAGATATCGTGATGTACATGCTGTACAAAAGTCTGACGAACCTCTTCGCTCCGTTCGCCAAACATGGTATTCAATATATAGTCATTGATAAACGGTTTCGTCATGAATTCCGGCTGAAAACGTAAACCAAAACTCTGGATTTCCTCCTTACTCATAGGCAAAGAAGGGACAAACTGTCCTAACAGGCCATGCACAGAGTGGACTGGAATCTCCCAAATACGGAAGAATCCCAAAATATGGTCGATACGGTAAGCTGTAAAATATTCTGCCATCTTACAGAAACGGCGGCGCCACCATTGGTAATTGTCTTTCTCCATCACATTCCAGTTGTAGGTTGGCATTCCCCAGTTCTGGCCTTTGGTAGAAAAAGCATCGGGTGGAGCACCAGCCTGTCCGTTCATGTTAAAGTAATAGGGTTCTACCCAGGCTTCCACACTGGTACGACTGATACCAATTGGTATATCTCCTTTGACAATCACTCCACGGCTACGACCGTAATTGCAGGCATCGAGCAACTGAATATGGAGCTCATACTGCACAAAATAATGGAATGCAATTTCCGGATAAGCTTCGCTGTCGGATGCACAAAGTGCCTGTACCTTTTCTTCATCGTACACACTATATTCTCCCCACTGATGGAAATCGGGGGTTCCGAAACGATCGCGCAGATAACAGAATGCCGCATAAGGCATCAGCCATTCTTCGTTATCGTGGAAGAAACTGCGAAGCCCTTCGGAAGACAATATCAGGTCTTTTTCCTGCTGAAACACGGCTTTCAGATAAGCTTGTTTCAGGCGGTTCACTTCTTCGTAATCTACCTGTGGTAACGCATTCAGCCGAATACGCTCTTCTTCCATTTGTTTGGCGAGTTTCCAGTCGTTCAACACGGGCAACTGACGCAAATCGACAAACATAGGATGAAATGCATAAATAGAAATACTGCTATACGGATACGAATCAGTCCACGTACCAGTCATTGTAGTATCATTGATAGGCAGAATCTGCACAGCTTGTTGCCCGGTTTCGGCAGCCCAGGTGATAAAGTGCTTTAAGTCACCAAAGTCGCCGACTCCAAAACTGCCTTCCGAGCGAAGTGAAAATACCGGAATGGCACTACCTGCAATCTTATGTTGCGGAAGATTGAAGAACACTTCAGTTTCCATCGGCAGGTAAGTTTCACCACGCAGAAGTGGCTGAATATGGAATATACGGTTGGAACCGCATTCCCATTCTTCTACAGCTCCAGTTTCTACATTGATGGCCACAAATTTATATTCGAAAGTATATCGAAGAGAGGCGGCATCCAATGTAAGATGCCATACATTAGGCTGTACTTCCATCATCCGCAACGGACGGCAATATTCCCAGTTTCCCAATGCATCGCAACTTCCTATAAGACCGAGTGCTTGTTTCTTCACACTAAGACCCGGACAAAGAGCACGGAAAGTGATACAACTACCTACTCCATCGGATAATTTGTTAGGTTGCTGAGGTACATAAATGCCATTAAAAGCCGAACTGTAGCGATATGATTCTGCGGGTAAATCTCTCCAACAATCGCATAGAATCAAATGACTTTGTTGAGCATTCCCGATACAAAAGGAATGCGATATAGCTCCAAGTTCTTTACGGATACAGACTCCGTCGCGGAAAACACCGTACCGGTAGGTTACAAGTGAATCTCCTTCCGGAAGCCGGCATTCGGCAGTGCCCTGCCATTCGTTCCCGTCTTTAGTAGACAGTTCGATGACTTCCTCATTCAAGATTACACAAAGATATTCCCCCCACACCGTACGATACTGAATGCGAAAAGTTAGTTTCATATTTTTCTGAGGTATTAGTTTATCTTTTTCTCAAAAGTAATGAAATAATACAGAAGTTCACTTTCCCGTGAAAGAAAATATAAGTAAAAACAAGTATAAATCGTGCTCAGAACACCTTGTAGGGCATAAACAGAAACTAAAAATATAAACCGATTTGGAGATAAAAAAAGGAATCGGCCGACGTATTTCAATAAAAAAGCTCCGGATGCCTACAGACCTCCGGAGCTTCCCTCATTGTAAGATGTGAGGATGGATTTGTTTAGATAAAAATTAATTATGAATATATAAAAAACACTCCTTATGCATCGATATTCGCATAAGTCGCATTCTTTTCAATAAATTCACGGCGAGGAGCTACATCGTCTCCCATCAGCATAGAAAAGATATAGTCTGCCTCTGCGGCATTTTCAATATTTACCTGTTTCAAAATACGGGTTTCAGGATTCATGGTAGTTTCCCACAACTGTTCCGGATTCATTTCACCCAAACCTTTGTAACGCTGAGTATGAATACCTGTCTCTGTACCGTCACCGTATTTCTGAATGAATGCCATACGTTCTTCATCGGTATAGCAGTATTCGCTTACTTTTCCCTTTGAACATTTATACAAAGGAGGAGTAGCAATATACAGGTGTCCGCCTTGAATTACTTCAGGCATATAGCGGTAGAACAATGTCATAATAAGGGTGTCGATGTGTGAACCATCGACGTCGGCATCGGTCATAATAATTACCTTATGATAACGCAATTTATCAATATTGGCCTTCTTGCTGTTTTCTTCTCCGTCTACTCCGAAACGGATTCCCAATGCCTGAATAATATTGTTTACCTCGTCACTTTCGAATGCTTTGTGCCACATCGCCTTCTCTACGTTCAGAATCTTACCACGCAACGGCAAGATAGCCTGGAACTGACGGCTTCGTCCTTGTTTTGCAGAACCACCTGCAGAATCACCCTCGACAAGGAACAACTCACATTCTTCTGCTACACGACTTGAGCAATCGGCCAGTTTACCCGGCAAACCACCTCCACCCATCGGGCTCTTGCGTTGTACCGATTCACGGGCTTTACGCGCTGCAATACGCGCAGTAGCTGCCAATACAACTTTATCTACAATTGTCTTGGCTTCCTTAGGATGTTCTTCCAGATAATAAGTCAAAGCTTCACCTACTGCCTGATTGACAGCTCCGCTTACCTCGTTATTACCCAACTTGGTTTTAGTCTGTCCTTCGAACTGAGGCTCTGCTACCTTCACTGAGATTACAGCAATCAGCCCTTCACGGAAGTCTTCTCCGGAAATTTCCACTTTCGCTTTTTCCAGTGCCTTGCTTTCTTCAGCGTATTTCTTCAATACACGAGTCAGAGCAGTACGGAATCCGGCTTCGTGTGTACCACCTTCGATGGTATTGATATTGTTTACATACGAATGCAGGTTTTCGCGGAAGCCAGTATTGTACATAATGGCACATTCAATAGGAATTCCCTGCTTTTCAGTATTCAGATAAATGACATCTTCAATTAGTGGAGTGTTGGTAGAATTCAAGAAGCGTACGAACTCTTTTACTCCTTCTTCCGAATGGAAAGTTTCACTCTTATAAGAGCCGTCTTCCTCCCGTACACGCTTGTCGGTCAAAGTAATGGTAATACCTTTGTTCAGATAGGCCAATTCACGCATACGAGCCTGCAGAATGCTGTATTTATACTCGGTTACAGTAAAAATACTTGCATCTGGCCAGAACGTCTGACGAGTACCGGTGATATCACATGTACCAACCTCTTTCACTGCATACAGAGGCTTACCACACTCATATTCCTGCTGATAGATTTTTCCATTGCGGAATACATTGGTTGTCATGTGAGTAGACAATGCATTTACACACGATACACCAACACCATGCAAACCTCCGGATACCTTGTATGAACCTTTATCGAATTTACCTCCGGCATGAAGCACGGTCATAACGACCTCCAATGCCGATTTCTTTTCTTTTTCATGAAAATCAACAGGAATACCTCGTCCGTTATCTTGTACGGTAATTGAATTGTCTTCGTTGATAGTTACTTCTATATGGGTACAATAACCGGCGAGGGCCTCATCAATTGAGTTGTCTACCACTTCGTAAACCAAATGGTGCAACCCTTTTTCACTGATGTCGCCGATATACATAGCGGGACGCTTGCGTACAGCCTCAAGTCCTTCCAAAACCTGAATGCTACTTGCCGAATAATTACTTCCGCTGTTAGGTGTCAGTTCTTCGCTCATTTCTTTATTAATAACTTAGATTTTTAAGTGTTCAAAGTTACTAAAAATCTATGACATTGCGCCTCTCCCTCTATCTAAAAATACTAAAATAAATAAGGTAAAGCACATTCTACCTCACTTCAAAGAAGTGCAAAACACAGTATAGAAACAGACCAGATTAAACAATAAAACAGACAAAGAATATTTTCACAGCAAGGGGAAAACGACAAAAGGCTGAGTTATAAAACCCAGCCTTAATATCTTTAAAAAACAGGCAACAACTTAAGCCAATTTGCTGATATGAGCAGACAATTTAGCCTTCAAGTTTGCAGCTTTGTTCTTGTGGATAATGTTACGTTTAGCCAACTTATCCAACATTTTCTGTACATTAGGGAACAAAGCAACAGCTTCACCTTTGTCAGTAGTTGCACGAAGCTTCTTCACTGCATTACGCATAGTCTTTGCATAATATCTATTGTGAAGTCTTCTCTTTTCTTCTTGTCTAATTCTTTTGATAGATGATTTGTGATTTGCCATCTCGACTAATCTTTAATATTGTTCGTGATTTTGTTTATTATGTAGCCCGTGGGGGAATCGAACCCCCCTTTCAAGAATGAAAATCTTGCGTCCTAACCGATAGACGAACGGGCCATCCTTTACTCCCAGAAAGAACTTCTGAGCCCGCAACTGAGGATGCATATCTCTCGATTGCGGTTGCAAAGGTATGAAGAATTTTCATACCTGCAAAACTTTCTGATATTTTTTTTCAATTATTTGATTACAAAGACCTACAAAAAGTCTAAAAAGCCATCTTCCCATATATCTCAGTTCCTTTTATGTATTCATTTTAGTTCAGATTCTATATCTTTGTATTACTATGTTACAAAAATATACAGGCATCGTACTACATACAGTAAAGTACAACGACAAATCGAACATTATCCACATCTATACGGAGACCGAAGGAGAAATGTCTTTTTTGGTTCCACTCCCCCGTTCACGCAAGGCTACAGTAAAATCAGTCTTGTTTCAACCTTTGTCGATTGTTGAATTTGAAGCGGAAATACGTCCCAAGACAGGACTTCACCCTATTAAAGAAGCCAGAATGTGGTATCTATTCCACAGTCTTCCTTACGATCCATACAAATCGGCCATTGCGATGTTTCTGGCAGAATTCCTGTTCCGTGCACTTAAAGAAGAAGCTGAAAACAGACCACTTTTTGCTTACCTTATCCATTCTATCCAATGGCTGGATACATGTGATAGCAATTTCGCCAACTTCCACCTGGTCTTTCTGATGCGTCTGTCCCGTTTTTTAGGGCTCTATCCTAATACAGAGAACTATACTGATGGCTGCTACTTTGACTTAATGAATGCTTGTTTTTCCCCTTCTAAGCCTTTGCACGGAATGTTTGTACGGCCCGAAGAAGCCGCACAAATCCGCACACTACTACGTATGAATTACGACACGATGCATCTTTTCAGCATGAGTCGCCGAGAACGGAATCGTTGCTTAGACATCATGGATGAATATTACAGACTCCATCTTCCAGACTTTCCGGAACTGAAATCACTGACCGTGCTACAGGAATTATTTACCTGAACATTTATTTATAAAGTATCCAACGAAACATTTCTTTCAACGAAGGCTTTTTACCATACATCAAAATACCGACACGATAGATTTTTCCTGCTGTCCAAATCAACCCCAAGGCGGTACCATACAAAATACATAGCGACAGAATCAGCTGCCACATGGGAGCATCAAAAGACAGCCGGACCATCATTACTACCGGAGACGTCAGCGGAATCATTGAGCACCATACAGCCAACGGACCATCCGGATTATCTGCACTGGCAATAGCCGCATACATAGCAAAAACCAACAGCAGTGTAACCGGAAGCATAAACTGTTGTGAATCTTCCTGTTCGTTTACCGAAGCTGCAATAGCCGCAAAGATAGAGGCATAAATCAGATAACCGCCAATAAAATTCAGAACAAAAAACGCACCCAACTTCAGAAAATCCATGTTGTATAAAGCAGCCAACAAAGATGTCGTATCATCACTCACAGGACTTACAGAAGCTTCCATCATTGCTCCCGTCATATCAGGCGACTGCAAAGCAGAATAGCCGAAGGCTGTACCCGTCACACCTAAAATTACAAACAGCATTACTCCCCAAATACACAACTGCAGAATACCAACCAAACCTATGCCAATAATCTTGCCAATCATCAGCTGAAAAGGTTTTACTGAAGAGATAATCAATTCTACAATACGGTTTGTCTTCTCTTCCATTACACTCTGCATCACCATTCCACCATATGCCATGATAAACATATAGATAAGAAAGGTAAGTATCATCCCTGACATCATTGCCACCAAAGAATTCGACTCACTGGCAGTTCCATCATCTGCCCACTTCACAGTACGTACCGAATATGAAGTTTCAAAATCGCTCATGATATCTTCCAGTTGAGGGATATCATATCTTTCCAGCTTATCATGACGTATCTGTTCATTCAGCACCTCATTTACCAGACGAGACAAACTCTTAGGCACTTCCTTACGAGAGTATATAGTAGCAGCCTCCGGATGCTGAATCAAATCATCCGTAATCATCACCACCGCACTAATATCTGCGGTATCACTACGAAACTCAGGCTCCATTTTCAAAGCCGGTACAAAACTATACGATTCATTGTTCCTAAATTGAGGAAGATACTTTCCTGTATCATCAATGACTACCACTTTCTGAGGCACATCACTTTTCACCATCGAGAGCCATACCGGTACAAAAACAGTAGCTGCTATAATGAAAGGCATCAGAATTGTCAGCACAATAAATGATTTCTTGGTCACGCGATGCAAGAATTCACGTTGTATAATAATCCATATTTTAGACATAACTTTTAGTTTTTAAGATTGTAAATCTTCAAATAAGAGAGTTTACTGATTGTTTTTTCCTTCAACCGTACGGATAAATATTTCGTTCATTGAAGGAATACATTCTGCAAACGACAGAATTTCTGTCTGCTTCCCAAGTTCCGACAATAAAACAGTATTAGGCACATCCTGCAACTTTCTCACCGTATAATATCGCTCCTGTCCCTCTTCTTCCTTCAAAGTAGCCTCAAAAAGCGGTGTATCTTGCAACAACACATCTCCTTGTGTGACCAGTGTATAAGTATCGGTCTTGAAACGACTACGGACTTCTTTCACTTCCCCTTGCAGAACCACTTCCGAATGGTTGATCAAAGCAATCTTATCACAAATTTCTTCTACTGAAGCCATATTGTGTGTAGAAAAAATAATGGTATGTCCTTTTTGCTTCAGCTCCAGTATCTCCCTTTTCAGCAATTCGGCATTCACAGGGTCGAAACCAGAAAAAGGCTCATCAAATATCAGCAATTGAGGTTCATGCAGCACCGTAATGATAAATTGCACTTTTTGCTGCATTCCTTTAGACAACTCTTCCAACTTCTTATTCCACCAGGAAGTAATTTCAAATTTATCGAACCAATGTTTCAAACGAGTTGTAGCGTCCTGCCGGCTTAACCCTTTCAACTGTGCCAAATAAATGGCTTGTTCGCCTACCTTCATTTTCTTATACAAGCCTCGTTCTTCAGGAAGATATCCAATACGATAAATATCATCCGGACGAGACAAACGTCCGTCGAAGTACACTTCTCCGGCATCAGGGGCCGTGATACGGTTGATGATACGGATTAAAGTGGTTTTACCGGCACCGTTCGGCCCAAGCAGACCAAACACTTTACCTTCGGGAACTTGAATGCTGACTCCGTTTAAAGCAGTATGACCGGCATAACGTTTCACCACCTCTTTTGTTTCTAAAAAGAAATCGCTCATAATTCTACGTTTTATTTCTGTTTGCTTTCTTATGTCTGAGAAATTCACACTATTCAATTTCAAATATACGCATCATCTACCTAATAAAAAACTTTTTGTTCCTTATTTATGATAGAACAAAGTGACTTTAAACACAGAGAGGTTCAACAGTATATTGTTTTTATCAGAATCACCCAAGCAACCCCAGCCCCAAAGGAAACGCCAATGAAAGCATCCCTACAAAAACGATTCGGGAAAAGAACCGGATTTCAATACCGTTTCTCTTCCCGAACCGCAAATCACCAACTCTCTCTCAAAAGAAAAAGTCAGCTTTAAGCATTCTTTGCCTTAAATGCCAACGCATACATACGCATCTGCTTCACCATCGCCAGCAGACCATTACTACGGGTAGGCGACAAATGTTCTTTCAGACCGATTTTTTCAATAAAATACAAATCGCTGTTCAATATTTCATCGGGAGTATGCCCTGATACCACTTTAATCAGTAAGGCTACAATACCTTTTACAATCAAAGCATCACTCTCTGCCTGAAATATAATTTTTCCATCCACCAAGTCAGCCTGCAACCATACACGGCTCTGGCATCCATCTATCAGATTTTGTTCTGTTTTATATTTCGGATCGAGTGGTTCCTGTTCATTACCCAAATCAATGAGCAACTGATACTTATCCATCCAGTCTTCAAAATCACTGAATTCCTCGATTACCTCGTCTTGCAGTTCGTTAATCGTCTTCATTGTTTCACTTTATATTAAATCTATGAATTTTATTTATTTGTGCAGTTCCCTAATATAGTTGTTATTTTCCACATTCGATATAATCATTCTTTTCCAGATAATAAACAGCTTCTCCCCGATCTCCATTCTCCAAATCGGTCAATTCCACCTTAACTATCTGATAGGGTAATGATGTTCTTTTCTGAGGAATACCAACGGTCAGATAATAAGCAATTCCATATTCGGTCGCCTCATAATATTCCTTTATCTGCTGTTTCATTAAAACAGGAACTTCTTCTCCGTCAATCCAGACTTTTATCCCCACCTTATCAATTGCAGGAGCAAGATTATCGCATTTAGCAATCTCTACAGACGCAGCCTGAATCACACCCGATAAATCTTCTTTATGCTGAGCATTTTCTATACCTTTTTCAGCTAAAAATCTTGTCAGACTCATAGGGCGAACATATATCTGATAAGCCGGTACACCTCCAGGTATCTGAAAAGCATGCAAACCATATACCTCCATCCGGTCATACCGGATGTTCAAGGTAGTATCTCTGTCTGCTATAAAATTCCATCCCCAGACCTCCAGTCTGAGGTCCTCATTTTTCATTCCAGACCTCATTGTATGAGGATAAGTATCCATATCTATTGCCCCCATATTGCTATATTTGCCTTTAGGAAGACAAATCTGATACTTTCCATTTTTATCGGTTTTCGTTTCAAACAAAGTATCAAAGTTCGAATTCTGAAACATTACAGAACAGTTTTCTATAAGTTTTCCTTCATAATCAGACACAACCCCCTTTATTGTTACAGAGTCTTCCCGCGTTTGTGAGAATAAGGAACAATGCCCCAACAAACAAAGAAACAGCATCCACACACCAGCAAAGCACTTTGCTTTCATTCTCTTTTATTTTTATTTTTCATTATAAATCACCGTCATCACAGTCTGGCCTACAGCCTGCAAAGTAGCCTTGTCAATATGTTCCATATTATCTTTCAGTGTATGCCAGGTATGATTAAAGCCTGTATCACTGTTCGGATCGAAATCGATGACATCGACACACGGAATCTGGCGGAACCGATGTACATACATGTGATCGTCGGTAATATGTCCTCCATCTTTTTTCAAGAAATAATTTCCATACCCTATACGATGCGCTGCATCCCATATCTTCTGCATGGCGGTATGAGCCGTATTTTTGGAATAGGCCTCGTAATAGAACGATGCATTCTTACCGCCTACCATATCGAGCAAAATACCAAAGCGAGCCTTGTAGTCAGGTACATGCGGAATACGTCCCCAATATTGTGAGCCCAAGCACCATGTATCGCTGCGATGGATACCTTCATAGAAATCAGGTGTTCCATAATCTTCCGCATCGAAGAATACAATATCAACCCCAATAGCCGGTGCTTGCTTCTGCAACTGACGGGCTATTTCCAGCAAAACACCTACCCCACTGGCTCCATCGTTTGCCCCATCGATAGGAGTACGGTGATGTTTTGCCTCATCTTCATCGGCATACGGACGTGTATCCCAATGCGCGCAAAGTAAAACTCGCTTTTTCGATTCCGGGTTATAAGCCCCAATAATATTACGGGCCTTCAGCATTGTACCATCGTACGCCATCAAGTCGGCATACTGATTATACACTTTCGCTCCAAATCCAGCCAACTTATCAGCCAGATAATCGCCACAAGCCTTATGAGGAGCCGAATTCGGCACACGTGTACCAAAAGCCACCTGCTTTTCTACATAAGCATAAGCACTGTCAGCATTGAAAGCCGGAGCCTGCACAAAGGCCTGTTCTTCCGTCTGTTCTTCCTGTTTGGCTTTGTTGTTACTACTGCCACACGCCACACATGCACATGCCAGCAAACACACTCCTCCTATATTTCTAATCAGTCTTTTCATTTCCGTTATCTTTAATGATTACAGCTGCAAAGGTAGCTGTTTTTCTGCACTTCTTCCATCACCCGCAGGAAGTTTCCTCCCCAAAGCAGACGAATTGCCTCTTCATCATAACGCTCCAACAAGAAGCGCCGTGTCAGATTAATCAGTTCCGACGAATCATTGCACCCTATAATACCTCCATCGCCATCGAAATCGGTTCCGATGCCCACATGTTCTATGCCCATCACACTGACCATGTGATTGATATGTTCAATTGCATCCTCAATCGTAGCCGGAGCATCCTGACGCAGGAATCCGCTATACAGACAAACTTGCACTACACCCCCCTTGTCGGCAATAGCCTTGAGTTGTGCATCAGTCAGATTACGAGGATGATCGCACAGTGCCCGTGCAGAAGAGTGAGAACAAACCACCGGTTGCGCACTGATATCCAACGTATCATAGAAAGTCCGTTCACCGGCATGCGACAAATCAACCATCATGCCTACCCGATTCATCTCCCGGATGACCTGCTCACCGAAAGCGCTAACACCCAGATTCTCTTCATTATAACGTGCCGAACCGCAGATATCATTGTTTCCATTATGGCACAATGTCATATATACCACCCCTCTTTGGCGGAAACGTTCCACATTACTTAAATCTTTACCAATGGCATATCCATTTTCTATACCCAGCATAATCGCCTTCTTTCCTGCTTGCTTCAAACGATACAAGTCGGCCGGAGTATAAGCAATGTCTACGGCCGTGCAGTTCATGGCCACCATACGCTCTATCTCGTTCAGCAAGCGGTCTGCCTTGGCTGTTGCAGCCAGCAAAGCTTCTTCTGTACGTTCTTTCTGTGCCAGATAAGCAACCATAATGGTGGCATCCTGACGCCCTTCGGTCATTTTATGCAAATCGACCTTGATTTTAGGGTCACGAGATGCAAAATTAATTTGCTGACCAAAGAACATGGGTGTATCACAATGGGTATCGAGAGTCAGCAAACGGCTGTGCAAGCGTTTTGCCCTACGGAAAGAATGAGCCTCACGTACCAGCCAGTCGAATATCGGCATCATGTATTCATCCCCATTCAAGATGAAACATTCGGGATGCCACTGTACTCCCAGCATCGACTTATATTCAGTACTTTCAATTGCTTCAATCACTCCATCGGGAGCATAAGCCGAAACACGAAAGCCGGGTGCCGGCTCCTTGACCGCCTGATGATGGAACGAATTGACAGCAACAGTAAGAGTATTCAGCACATCCGACAATAAGGATTCGGGTACAATCTGAACAGTATGCGAAGCGTAAGCCCGGTCAAGTTTCTGACTATGTTTGACAGACTCTCCCTCCCGCTGCGCATAAATGTCCTGATAAAGGGTTCCCCCCATTGCTGCTGTCATCACCTGCATACCCCGGCAAATACCTAATATAGGAAGTTGGCGATTTGCTGCCAGACGTACCAGCAATAACTCCTGACGGTCGCGATGGGGATTAATGTCCTGCAATTCGAGTATCGGCTCCTCGCCCACATACAACGGATTCAAATCAGCACCACCACTCAATAAAACGGCATCAAGCGTATCGAGTAAACCGATCAAAGCATCGGTATCTTCTGTCGGAGGAATCACAACAGGAATACCTCCCGCCCGAAGGACTGAAGTATAATAGCCCGGGGCCAGCATCAAATTACCCTCACTGAAATTCGCCGTAATACCTATCAAAGGAGCATCGGCATGATTGGGAAAGCGACTATGTAGCGCCTTATAGTCCGCTTCAATATCGAAGTTTTGAAACGTTTTCATAAGTTAAATCTTTCTTAGAAGTGAAACAAAGATAGAGATAAATCCAGATTATTTTCCCATATTTGAAAAAAATCTAATATATGGAACCAATCCGATCACTCAGCCAATTAGTGAATGTATTGCGCTCTCGCTGTATCCGCCGCAGAGTGGCAGTAGTTTGCCCCAATGACCCTCATACAGAATATGTCATTATCCGAAGTCTGCGTGAAGAGATTGCGTCTTATCTATTGGTAACCGATGAGAACCACCGGACTATAGCCGACCGTCTGCATGCCGCCTCTCCGGACTTCGTCCGTGTATATACCGCACCCACGCCCGACGAAGCTGCTGCACTGGCCGTAGAGCTGGTACGAACAGGCGAAGCCGACATTCTAATGAAAGGGCTTATCAATACAGACAATCTGCTTCGTGCCGTACTTAAGAAAGGAAAAGGATTGCTGCCCGAAGGAGGAATACTCAGCCATGTTTCCCTTGCACAAATCCCCTTATATCATAAGTTGCTTTTCTTTTCGGACGCAGCAGTTATTCCACGTCCTTCTTTGGAGCAATTCCGCGCCATGATAAAGTCGGATACGCAAATCTGCCATCGTTTAGGACACGAGCAACCCCGCATCGCACTGATTCACTGCTCCGAGAAAACCAATGAAAAATTTCCGCATACATTAAGTTATGCACAACTGAAAGAAGAAGCTCTACAAGGATGGTTAGGAAAGATTTTCATAGACGGACCAATGGACGCAAAGACAGCCTGCGACAGACACAGTGGAGAAATAAAAGGACTCAGTTCTCCTGTTGTGGGAAATGCAGATATTTTAATCTTCCCGAATATCGAATCCGGAAATACTTTTTACAAAACCTTATCGCTGTTTGGAGATGCAAATATGGCGGGCATGCTTACAGGAACCATTGCCCCTGTAGTTGTTCCATCGCGTAGCGATTCGGGTAATTCAAAATTTTACAGCCTGGCATTGGCTTGCCTTGCCGGCAATCAAAACGACTGACTGTTATGAAAATACTTGTAATCAACCCAGGGTCTACTTCTACCAAACTGGCTGTATACGAAGACAGCACACAGGTTTGGAAAGAAAGTGTCTATCATTCTGCCGAAGAACTGGCTCCCTATCATCACATCAATGAACAGTACGAATACCGGAAAGAGCATGTATATACAGCACTTGCCAAGGCCGGAATATCCCTTCACTTCGATGCCATCATAGCTCGTGGAGGTCTCCTTAAGCCCATTCCAGGAGGAGTATACCGCATCAATGAACGTATCAAGCATGACCTTTGGAATGCCAATATGGAACATGCTTCCAATCTGGCAGCACTCATTGCTGATGACATTGCCTCTCACTCCGGATGCCCTTCTTTTATTGCCGACCCTGTAGTGACTGACGAGTTGCGCGACATTGCACGACTGACCGGTATTCCGGAGGTTCCAAGAATCTCCATCTTTCATGCCTTAAACAGCCGGGCAGTTTCAAGACAATATGCAGCCAGCATTCACAAAAAATACGAAGAGCTGAATCTGATTGTAGTGCATTTGGGAGGAGGAATTTCGGTCAGTGCGCATCACTTCGGAAAGGTAATTGATGTAAACAATGCATTGAATGGAGAAGGTCCGTTCAGCCCGGAACGGGCAGGTACAGTTCCGGCACGTCAGCTGGTAGACCTTTGTTTCAGCGGCAAATATAAATACGAAGAAATACGGAAAATGCTGAACGGCAAAGGAGGATTACTTGCTCATTTAGGAACCACAGATGTACCCACCATCGTGCGATGGGCACATGCCGGAAATAAAAAACATAAGCTTGTATTGGATGCCATGATTTACACGGTAGCCAAACAGGTAGGTGCCATGCATGTAGCCCTGGAATGTCAAACCGATGCCATCATCCTGACAGGCGGTATCGCACACTGCCAATATTGCACCGATTTACTCACACAATGGATTCATAAGCTGGCTCCGGTCATCATTATCCCCGGAGAAGACGAAATGGGAGCATTGGCCATGAATGCACTAGGAGTATTACACAAAGAACTCCCATTACAAGAATATTTATAAAAGGCACGAGACTATTTCAAAACAGATTTGAGATAGTCTCGTATCTTTTTAGTTCTCTGCATTTATCTCTAAGATATTAAGATTTCCCCCGATTCAATGTACCTGCAGAAAACAAATCCATTATCATAGACATAAATGCTTGATTCTATTCACAGACTTAATACGACGACGTCGGCTGCACAATCAACCACGTTGGCTGCAAAGCCAACACCGGCGGCTGCACAATCAACGACGGCGATTAAAACCTCCGACATCCATCACTGTTTCCCGATTCCTGTTACATGATACACTCCTCAAGAAAAGACAAAGGCCATCTCAAGTTTATCTGAGACAGCCTTCATTAAACGTCAAACTTACTTCAACCCTTTATTTAAAAACTTGCGTCATGGGGCGTCCTACCCAAACTTGAGGCTGTTTTACCCCGAAAATATATGCAATAGTAGAAGCTGTATCATATTGCATCATACTTTCTTCAAACTCGCCCCCTCTTTTCACATTTTTTCCTGCAATGATAAAAGGAGTTTCCATTTCCTCCAAAGTAATTCCTCCATGCCCAGTCTTAATTCCTCCATGATCGGACGTCATCATAATAATCGTATCCTCCCACATCCCGGCATCTTTTACAGCCTGCATAATACGTCCGGCATAACTGTCCAGTTCCTTCAATTTGTCGTAGTAAGATGGAGTATCATGTCCTGCATCATGTCCCGTATGGTCTAACTGGTCAAAACATACCGCAATAAAATGGGGACGTTCGGCCTTAATATATTGTTCGGCCATTTCGCAAAGCAAAGTCGGATGATTCGCATAATCAGGAGCAAGAGCGTGATGAGAAACAGCCAAAGAATCTATCAGATATTTAATCCCATCCCACTCATACAAACAAGCTGTTTTCAGTTCCGGTTTCTGTTCTTGCAAGATAGAAAAAATCGTAGGGAATACGCCATGTTTATTCAAGACTCTGGAGGGAATTTCCGGAGTCTTGGAACCCCATTGAGTATATCCGTGAATCTCCGTAGCAGCTCCATTAAACATCGAAGCCCAATTTATTGCACTTGAAGAAGGTAACACGCTGCGTTTCTTCAATGTATAACAGCCCTCGGCCATCAATTGGCTGATATGAGGAATATCTTTCGCCTTTGGAACACTGTAAGCTCCCCATCCATCTAAAGCAATCAACACTACATGCTTGGCTTTCGGCTTTTCCGCATACAAAACCTGACTGATTCCTATCAAAAGGAAACAAATAAAAACAAATGTCTTTTTCATAAAATAATAGATTCAGTTTGGATAATTTCAATTCTATAGCTCCATAAAACAAAAAACCTGAGATACATTTCTGAACCTCAGATTTTTCGTTTTATAAACTCATTGATTTGTTTCATAATCATGCTTTCGCTTGGGATTCATCGGGAACCATCCTTTCAACACACGTTGCCGCTGTTCGAACAACTCCTTAATCGTCCAAAACGAAGAGAAAGAAAAAACTCCTAACAAAGATGACACCAGCAAATTTTGAATAATAATTGAACCTGCCATTCCCATCAGGCCTAACACCAGAAACACCCACCAACAACGAGTGCCCCAATAATACTCTGCTTTTACTACAACAGGATGGAATAAACCGATGATCAGGAAAGTGCATATTCCTATTACCACACCTCCTAAATGACAGGATACAAGCCAGTCCATTATTTCTGTTCTTTAAGAATAGGAATTTCTTTCTTAATACTCTGCTCCAACGAAATCAGTGTTTCTGTAGCAGTTACCCCTGGAATTTCCTGTATCTTTGAGTTCAACAACTCCATCAGATGTTCGTTGTCTGTAGAGTACAATTTGGTAAGCATGGTATACGGACCAGTAGTAAAGTGACATTCCACAATTTCCGGAATCTTTTCCAATTCGGCAACCACACTTTTATACATAGAACCTTTTTCCAGCTTAATACCTACATAAGTACAAGTACTGTATCCCAGGCTTTTGGGGTTTACATGGTATCCTGAACCAACGATTACATTCAGATCTATCAAACGCTGTACACGCTGATGAATAGCTGCACGCGACACACCACATTCTTCCGCTACATCTTTAAATGGAATACGGGCATTCTGAGAAATAATTTCCAGAATCTGCTTGTCAAGATTATCAATTTTCTCCATAAGCAATCTTATTATATCATTTTGTAAGCAAATATAGGAAAACTTTTTTACTAATATCCCCTTTTAGCATAAAAAACATATTTTTATAAGACATCTAGTCCAAATTTCTAAAAAAAGTGCAGAATTCCAAGACCATTTTACATAAAAACTAAATTTTCTTAAACAGGAAATAAATCCCCTATAATTTTGCAATACATTATATTATTTATATCTTTGCAGCGAAATGGATGAAAGGTGGAGGGGCGATTAGCTCCTTTTTTTGTTCTTATATAGTTAATGCATGATAGATAAAAATGTTGTTACCCGAATAGTTAACGAATGGCTGGAGGGAAAAGATTATTTTCTGGTCGATATTACAGTAAGTCCAGATGATAAAATCGTTGTTGAGATAGACCATGCAGAAGGTGTATGGATCGACGATTGTGTGGAATTAAGTCGATACATAGAATCGAAATTGAACCGGGAAGAGGAAGATTACGAATTAGAGGTAGGATCTGCCGGTATCGGACAACCATTCAAGGTTCTAAAACAATACCTGATTCATATCGGAACCGATGTGGAAGTATTGGCTAAAGATGGTAAAAAATACGTTGGAGTATTGAGCGACGCCAACGAAGAAAACTTTACGATTACTGTCGAAACAAAAATCAAGCCGGAAGGAGCCAAACGCCCCAAACTGGTAGAGCAAGATATTACTTTTACATACGAAGAAATAAAATATACCAAATACTTAATTAGCTTTAAATAATTATGGCGAAAAAAGAGGAAACTGTCAGTTTAATTGACACATTTTCGGAATTTAAGGAGTTAAAAAACATCGATCGCACAACAATGGTTAGCGTATTGGAAGAGTCTTTCCGCAGTGTGATTGCAAAAATGTTTGGTACAGACGAAAATTATGACGTAATCGTAAATCCGGATAAAGGCGATTTCGAAATATGGCGTAATCGAGAAGTAGTAGCAGATGATGAATTAACTAATCCGAATGCACAAATCTCGTTAACAGAAGCTCGTAAAATAGACAGCTCATACGAGGTAGGCGAAGAAGTAACAGATGAAGTTATATTCGAAAAATTTGGTCGCCGTGCAATTCTGAATCTTCGCCAGACATTAGCTTCCAAGATTTTGGAACTGGAAAAAGACAGTTTATACAACAAATACATAGACAAAGTTGGAACTGTCATCAGTGCAGAAGTATACCAGATCTGGAAAAAGGAAATCTTGCTGCTGGATGATGAAGGCAATGAACTGTTATTGCCCAAAACAGAACAGATTCCGAGTGACTTCTACCGCAAAGGCGAAACAGCTCGTGCTGTCGTAGCTCGCGTTGACAACAAAAACAACAATCCTAAGATTATATTGAGCCGTACTTCTCCAATGTTCCTCCAGCGCTTGTTCGAGCAGGAAGTTCCGGAGATCAACGACGGATTGATTACAATTAAAAAGATTGCCCGCATTCCGGGAGAACGTGCGAAGATTGCAGTAGAATCTTACGACGAACGTATCGATCCGGTAGGTGCTTGTGTAGGTGTAAAAGGTTCTCGTATACATGGTATTGTACGTGAATTGCGTAACGAGAATATCGATGTAATCAATTATACATCAAACATCCAGCTGTTTATACAGCGTGCCTTAAGTCCGGCAAAAGTTTCTTCTATCGTAATGCACGAAGAAGAAAAGAAAGCAGAAGTATATTTGAAACCGGAAGAAGTATCTTTGGCTATCGGTAAAGGTGGTCTTAATATTAAGCTGGCAAGTATGCTGACTGAATACACAATTGATGTATACAGAGAATTGGACGAAAATGCAATGGATGAAGACATCTATTTGGATGAATTCAAAGATGAAATCGATGAATGGGTAATCAATGCCATCAAGAGTATCGGTATTGATACTGCAAAAGGTGTATTGAATGCTCCACGTGAAATGCTGATAGAAAAAGCAGATTTGGAAGAAAACACAGTGGACGATGTGCTGAAGATTTTAAAAGCAGAGTTTGAAGAATAGTTTACAGAAACCGGCAAAAACATCGTTCATTGGTGAACAACAGTCGTGAGTAGTAACTTTTTTCAGAACTCTATTAAAAAATTAGATAAACGTATGACGATTAGACTAAATAAAGTAACACGAGATTTAAATGTAGGAATCACCACAGTAGTAGACTTTTTACAAAAAAAAGGATATACTATTGAAGCGAATCCGAATACTAAAATTACTGATGAACAGTATGCTGTACTTGTAAAAGAGTTCAGTAAAGATAAAGATTTAAAAATAGAGTCTGAAAAAATTATTCAGGAACGACAGAATAAAGAACGCAACAAAGCCTCTGTTTCTATTGAAGATCTTCAACCGGAAACAAAAAAGCCTGAAGTAATAGAGACTGTTGTTCCGGATGATGTACGTCCTAAATTCAAACCTGTCGGTAAAATTGATTTAGACAGCTTCAACAAAAAGAAGACGAAACCAGTTGCTACCGAACCTGCTAAAGACGAAGATGTTCATTCTACAGTAGATTCTGCAATCGCAGAAAAACCTGCTGTAACAGAACAGGCTACCCCTAAATTTGATAATATTCAACAAAATAATACAGAAGCAGTCAATAATACGATTACACCATCAAAAGCGGAAGACGTAAACTCAACGACCACTTCTAATGAAACAGTTAAACCGGATACAAAAGAAGAAGATTTGAAACAAGAGGTAATGGAGGAGAAAAAAGAAACCCCAGAAGTACACAATGTGCAGCTTGAGAAAGAAGACGATGTATTTAAAATTCGTCCTACTGAATTTAAATCCAAAATCAATGTAGTGGGACAAATTGACTTGGCTGCACTGAATCAGTCGACACGTCCGAAAAAGAAGACCAAAGAAGAAAAACGTAAAGAGCGAGAAGAAAAGGATAAACAGCGTCAGGAGCAGCGCAAACAAATGAAAGATGCTATCATCAAAGAAATTCGTAAAACGGATGAAAAAGGTGATAGATCTGACTCTGATGATGCTTCAAAGAAAAAGAAACGCAACCGGATTAACAAAGAACGTATTGACATCAATGCTGTAAATACTTCTAACAATGGTGCAGCACGTAATGATCGCGCTAATAAAGGCAATGTTCAGAATACGAACAAACACGCAAATAAAGATCGCTTTAAGAAACCGGTTATCAAGCAAGAAGTTAGCGACGAAGATGTAGCTAAGCAGGTAAAAGAAACTTTAGCACGACTTACTAATAAAGGTAAGAATAAAGCAGCTAAATACCGTAAAGAAAAACGTGAATCTATCCAGAACCGCCAATTGGAACAGGAGGAACTGGAACAGGAAGAAAGCAAGATATTGAAGCTTACCGAGTTTGTGACTGCAAACGAGTTGGCCAACATGATGGACATCTCTGTAACACAAGTTATCTCTACTTGTATGAGTGTCGGTATCATGGTTTCTATCAACCAGCGTCTGGATGCAGAAACAATCAATCTGGTAGCAGAAGAATTTGGATACAAAACTGAATATGTCAGCGCAGAAGTAGCTCAGGCTATCGAAGAAGAAGCTGATGCAGAAGAAGATTTGCAGCCACGTGCTCCGATTGTAACAGTAATGGGACACGTTGACCACGGTAAAACATCTCTGTTGGACTATATCCGTAAAGCAAACGTAATTGCAGGAGAGGCTGGTGGTATTACCCAGCACATCGGTGCATACAATGTGAAACTGGAAGATGGACGTAAGATTACTTTCCTCGATACTCCGGGACACGAAGCATTTACAGCGATGCGTGCTCGTGGTGCTAAGGTTACCGACGTAGTAATTATTATTGTAGCAGCCGACGACAATGTCATGCCTCAGACCAAGGAAGCTATCAACCATGCTATGGCTGCAGGAGTGCCTATTGTATTTGCAATTAACAAAGTTGATAAGCCTAACGCCAATCCGGACAAGATTAAAGAAGAATTGGCTGCGATGAACTTCCTTGTTGAAGAATGGGGAGGTAAATATCAGTCACAAGATATTTCTGCAAAAAAAGGTACTGGCGTACCAGAATTGCTGGAAAAAGTATTGCTGGAAGCAGAAATGTTGGATTTGAAAGCTAATCCAAACCGTAAAGCAACAGGTTCTATCATTGAATCGTCTTTGGATAAGGGACGTGGATATGTAGCAACTGTACTGGTATCGAACGGAACTCTTCACGTAGGAGACATCGTACTGGCAGGTACATACTATGGTAAGGTAAAAGCAATGTTCAACGAACGTAACCAACGTCTGAAAGAAGCAGGACCGGCAGAACCTGTATTGATTCTGGGATTGAACGGAGCACCTGCAGCAGGTGATACATTCCATGTATTCGATACCGATCAGGAAGCACGTGAAATTGCCAACAAGCGTGAGCAGTTGCAACGTGAGCAAGGATTGCGTACTCAGAAAATGCTTACTCTGGATGAAGTGGGCCGCCGCTTAGCTTTGGGTGACTTCCATGAATTGAACGTAATCGTCAAAGGTGACGTAGACGGTTCTGTAGAAGCTTTGAGTGACTCGTTGATTAAGTTGTCAACAGAACAGATTCAGGTTAATGTAATCCATAAAGGTGTGGGTCAGATCTCTGAATCGGATGTTTCTTTGGCAGCAGCTTCAGATGCTATCATCGTTGGTTTCCAGGTACGCCCATCAAGCAATGCAGCTAAACTGGCAGAACAGGAAGGTGTAGATATCCGCAAATACTCTATCATCTACGATGCTATTGAAGAAGTAAAAGCTGCAATGGAAGGTATGTTGGCTCCGACATTGAAAGAACAGGTAACAGCTACTATCGAAGTGCGTGAAGTCTTCAACATCAGCAAAGTAGGTATGGTTGCTGGTGCTATGGTAAAAACTGGTAAGGTTAAACGTTCGGATAAGGCTCGTCTGATTCGTGATGGTATCGTTGTATTTACCGGTTCAATCAACGCTTTGAAACGCTTCAAAGACGATGTAAAAGAAGTTGGAACAAACTTCGAATGCGGTATCAGTCTGACAAACTGCAATGATTTGAAAGTAGGTGACATTATTGAAACTTACGAGGAAATTGAAGTAAAACAGACTTTATAAGCTAATTATATTTATCTAAATAATGTCATCCTGAGCTTAGCGAAGGATCTGCTAATGCCGTTTGGATGTATGCAGTTCTATTACGCACTCAGAATGACATTATTTTTATTAATAAAATGACAACTCTCGACTTTGCAATTATAGGTATTATATTCATCGGAGCAATACTAGGCTTTACCAAAGGATTCATAAAACAACTGTCGTCTATTGTCGGGCTCATAGCCGGATTACTTCTGGCACGTGCCTTGTTTGCTTCTGTTGGAGAAAAACTGGCGGTTGAACTGGGAACCTCTGTTTCTATTGGACAAACAATAGCATTTTTTCTAATCTGGTTAGTAGTGCCTTTAACTATCTCTTTATTGGCTTCCATGTTATCACAAGCTGTAGAAGCCATTCATCTTGGCTTTATAAACAGATGGTTGGGAGCCGGACTGGGTGTCATTAAATTTGCTCTGCTTACAAGCATGATTGTTTATTTCATAGAATACATTGATTCTAAAGATAACTTAATTCAGTCAACCACAAAGAGCAAATCATTGTTATATTATCCGATAAAAGATTTCTCCGGAATATTTATTCCTAAAATTAAAAGTGTAACCAAACAACTAATAGATACTGATATTATATGCTACAAGAACCCAATAAATATGTGAAAGAACTCACTCAGGAGAAGTATAAATACGGCTTCACGACTGACGTTCACACAGATATTATCGAAAAGGGACTGAATGAAGATGTGGTACGGCTTATATCAGCCAAAAAAGGAGAACCGGAATGGTTGCTCGAATTCCGACTTAAAGCATATCGCTATTGGCAAACATTGGAAATGCCGACATGGGCACATCTGAATATCCCGGAAATAGACTATCAAGCTATTTCATATTACGCAGACCCAACAAAGAAAAAGGAAGGGCCCAAAAACTTAGATGAGGTTGATCCTGAATTATTAAAGACATTCAACAAACTGGGTATTCCTTTGGAAGAGCAAATGGCACTGAGTGGAATGGCAGTAGATGCTGTCATGGATTCTGTCTCGGTAAAGACTACCTTCAAAGAAACACTGATGGAAAAAGGTATTATCTTCTGTTCCATGAGTGAAGCTGTACGCGAACATCCTGACTTGGTAAAAAAATATCTTGGTTCTGTAGTAGGATACCGAGACAACTTTTTTGCTGCATTAAACTCTGCAGTGTTTAGCGACGGCTCGTTTGTATATATTCCAAAAGGGGTACGTTGTCCGATGGAACTTTCTACTTACTTCCGAATCAATGCAGCCAATACCGGACAATTTGAACGTACACTGATTGTAGCAGATGACGACAGTTACGTATCATACCTGGAAGGATGTACTGCACCTATGCGCGATGAGAACCAGCTGCATGCTGCTATCGTTGAAATTGTTGTATTAGACCGTGCTGAGGTGAAATACTCTACCGTGCAGAACTGGTATCCGGGAGATGCTGAAGGAAAAGGAGGAGTATACAACTTCGTAACAAAACGAGGAAACTGTAAAGGGGTGGACAGTAAACTGTCATGGACACAGGTTGAAACTGGTTCTGCCATTACATGGAAATATCCAAGCTGTATTCTAAGTGGTGACAATTCGACTGCTGAATTCTATTCTGTAGCGGTAACCAACAATTATCAACAGGCCGATACAGGTACAAAGATGATACACTTAGGAAAGAACACACGTTCTACAATTGTCAGCAAAGGTATCAGTGCCGGAAAAAGCCAGAACTCATACAGAGGCTTGGTTCGTGTAGCAGAAAAAGCAGAAAATGCACGCAACTACAGCCAGTGCGACTCTCTCCTGCTGGGAAGCCAGTGTGGAGCACACACCTTCCCCTACATGGATATTCACAATGATACTGCCATTGTAGAACATGAAGCAACCACGTCCAAGATTTCAGAAGATCAGGTATTCTACTGCAATCAGCGTGGTATATCAACGGAAGATGCTATCGGACTTATCGTCAATGGCTATGCTAAAGAAGTAATTAACAAGCTGCCCATGGAGTTTGCCGTAGAAGCGCAAAAATTACTCTCCATTTCATTGGAAGGCAGTGTAGGATAATATTAACGAAGAAACAACACGTATGTTAGAAATAAAAGATTTACATGCCACAATCAATGGCAAAGAAATTCTGAAAGGAATCAATTTAACGGTAAAAGCAGGTGAAGTACATGCCATCATGGGTCCTAATGGTTCTGGTAAAAGTACATTAAGCAACGTACTGGTAGGACACCCGGCCTATGAAGTAACAAAAGGAAGTGTGACTTTCGACGGGAAAGATCTTCTTGCTTTAAGTGCAGAAGACAGAAGCCACGAAGGTTTGTTCCTGTCTTTCCAGTATCCGGTAGAAATTCCGGGAGTAAGCATGGTCAACTTTATGCGTGCTGCCGTAAACGAACAGCGCAAATATAAAGGGCTTCCGGCTTTATCTGCCAGCGAGTTCTTAAAACTCATGCGCCAAAAGCGTGAAATCGTAGAGCTGGACAGTAAATTGGCCAATCGTTCTGTAAACGAAGGTTTCTCGGGAGGTGAAAAGAAAAGAAATGAAATATTCCAGATGGCCATGCTGGAACCTAAACTCAGCATCCTCGACGAAACCGATTCAGGCTTGGACATTGATGCACTGCGTATTGTTGCAGAAGGAGTAAACAAGCTCAAGACTCCTGAAACAAGCTGTATTGTCATCACTCATTACCAGCGTTTGTTGGATTACATCAAGCCCGATATCGTACACGTACTCTATAAAGGAAGAATTGTAAAAACAGCAGGTCCGGAACTGGCTTTGGAACTGGAAGAAAAAGGCTACGACTGGATTAAAAAAGAATTGGGAGAATAAGCATGAAAGCAGAACAACAATATATTGATCTCTTCTCTCAATGTGAAGCCCTTATCTGCAAGAACAGTACAGAAGTACTCAACGCTCCCCGCGCAAAGGCTTTTGCTGATTTTGAGCAGGCTGGTTTCCCCACAACGAAGCAAGAGAAATATAAATATACAGAAGTTAGCAAGTACTTTGCCCCCAATTATGGTTTGAATCTCAAACGACTGGAATTTCCAGTCAATCCGTATGAAGTATTCAAATGCGATGTGCCCAACATGAGTACATCCTTATACTTCGTGGTAAATGATACTTTCTACCAGTATACACAACCCACCGGACATCTTCCGGAAGGAGTGATTTTCGGCAGTTTAAAAGACGTTGCAACCAAACAGCCGGAGTTAGTCAAGAAGTACTACGGCAAACTGGCTGACACATCGAAAGATGGGGTGGTAGCATTCAACACCATGTTTGCACAGGACGGTGTATTTATGTATATACCGAAAAATGTCATTGTTGACAAACCCATCCAGTTAGTCAACATCCTCCGTGCAGATATCAACACAATGGTCAACCGCCGTGTTGTCATCGTGCTGGAAGATGGAGCACAAGCAAAACTGCTTGTATGCGACCATGCTATGGATGAAGTCAATTTCCTTTCTACCCAAGTCGTAGAAGTCTTTGTTGGCGAAAATGCCGTATTCGACTTATACGAACTGGAAGAAACTCATAATAGCACAGTACGCTTCAGTAATCTGTATGTAAACCAGGAGGCGAACAGCAATGTTTTACTCAATGGTATGACACTCCATAACGGTACAACCCGCAATACAACAGAGGTTACACTCTCCGGCCGTGGAGCTGAAATCAATCTGTGCGGTATGGCTATTGCCGATAAAAATGAACAGGTAGACAACCATACTTTTATTGACCACAAGGTTTCAGATTGTACCAGCAATGAGTTGTTCAAATACGTATTGGACGATCAGGCAGTTGGTGCCTTTGCAGGCAAAGTGCTGGTACGTGAAGGTGCACAACACACCTCTTCACAACAAACAAACCGTAACATTTGTGCGACCAAAGAAGCCCGTATGTATACACAGCCACAGCTGGAGATCTATGCAGATGATGTAAAATGCTCACACGGTGCTACCGTAGGTCAGCTCGATGAAAATGCATTGTTCTATATGCAACAACGTGGAATCAGCCTGAAGGAAGCACGCTTATTGCTGATGTTTGCTTTTGTCAACGAAGTCATCGACAACATCCGCATGGAAGCTCTTCGCGACCGTCTTCACCTGTTGGTTGAAAAACGTTTCCGCGGCGAACTGAACAAATGCCAAGGTTGTGCCATCTGTAAATAAATCTGTTTTGACACAAAGAAAAAGTCTGATATGTACGACATACAAAAAATAAGAGAAGATTTTCCTATACTGTCACGCACAGTATACGGCAAACCTCTAATCTACTTAGACAACGGGGCTACAGCACAAAAGCCCCGTTGCGTAGTAGAATCAATTACAGACGAATATTATTCCGTCAATTCCAACGTACACCGGGGAGTTCACTTCCTTTCCCAGCAGGCTACAAATCTGCACGAAGCTTCCCGAGAAACAGTACGTAAGTTTATCAATGCACGTTCCACTTCCGAAATCATTTTTACCAGAGGTACTACCGAAAGTATAAACCTCGTAGCATCATCGTTTACCGACAGCCAGATGCAAGAAGGAGACGAAGTGATTGTATCGGTTATGGAGCACCACAGCAACATCGTATCCTGGCAGTTGCAGGCAGCCCGAAAAGGAATCAAGCTGAAAGTCATCCCGATGAACGATCAGGGAGAATTGTTATTGGATGAATACGAAAAACTGTTTTCTCCGCGTACCAAACTGGTTTCCGTAGCTCATGTATCCAACGTATTGGGAACCATCAATCCAGTAAAAGAAATCACAGCCATTGCACATGCACATCAGGTACCCGTACTTATCGATGGGGCACAAAGTATCCCTCACATGAAAATCGACGTACAGGATATCGATGCCGACTTCTATGTATTCAGTGGTCATAAAATATATGCACCTACCGGAATTGGTGTACTCTATGGAAAAGAGAACTGGCTCGACAAGCTCCCTCCCTATCAAGGTGGAGGAGAAATGATTCAGAATGTGAGTTTCGAAAAGACTACATTCAACGAACTTCCTTTCAAATTCGAAGCCGGAACTCCCGACTACATCGGTACCACTGCCCTGGCCAAAGCATTAGACTATGTTTCTGCCATTGGAATGGACAATATAGCTGCACATGAACATGAATTAACTATTTATGCCATGCAACGTTTGAAAGAAATTCCCGGAATGCGTATCTTTGGCGAAGCAAAACACAAAGGAGGAGTTATTTCTTTCCTTGTCGGAGATATACATCACTTCGATATGGGAACATTACTCGACCGATTAGGCATTGCTGTTCGTACCGGACATCATTGTGCCGAACCGCTGATGCACCGCTTAGGTATCGAAGGTACGGTTCGTGCCTCATTGGGATTATACAATACCAAAGAGGAAATCGATGCACTGGTAGCAGGCATAGAGAGAGTACGCAAAATGTTTGGATAAGTAATACACTCCAACCTTTGTTACTAATATTCACTTTTTAATTTATCCTATGAAGAAGCATTTATTCTGGAAAAAAAAGGTTACTGCTTTCAGTTTACTTTTAGCAGGCCTCAGCTCCTTTGTCCATGTACAGGCACAAGAAGCAACACGCAACTATTGGGAAGATGAAACCCGCTTTGAAGAGAATAAAGAAGCAGGACATGCTACTTATATTCCTTATACTTCTACCGCTTCCATGAAAGCGGACAAATATTACGAATTTCCATGGGAAACTCCTACCAAGGCAGCCTATCTGTCGCTCAACGGGGTATGGAAATTCCATTTCGTAGACGAACCGTCCAAACGTCCCACCGACTTCTACAAGAAAGGATATGATGTATCCAAATGGGATAACATTGAAGTTCCTTCAAACTGGGAAATGAAAGGATACGACCATCCTCTTTACGTCAATGTAGACTATCCGTTCAAAGACAATCCTCCTTACATCCAGATGCGCGATGAGTTCAAAGGACAATATGGTGAAAATCCGGTAGGTTCTTATCAACGTACTTTCATGTTGCCTGCAGGATGGGATAAGAAACGTACCTTCCTTCACTTCGGAGGTATTTACAGTGCAGCCTTTGTATGGGTGAACGGAGAATACGTAGGTTACACACAAGGAGCCAACAACGACCACGAGTTCGACATCACTCCTTATGTGAAGAAAGGCAACAACAACGTATTTGTACAGGTATTCCGCTTCAGCGACGGCAGTTATCTGGAAGGACAGGATATGTTCCACATGAGCGGTATCTACCGTGATGTTTATCTGTTCTCTACTCCGAAGACATTCGTACGCGACCACTATATCACCAGCACACTGAACGAAGCTGATCATTATACATCGGGGACTTTCAATGTAGCACTGGACATCGACAACCGCGACGGTAAAGCAGACGAAAAAACTATCGAAGCTGAGTTGCTCGATCCGGAAGGCAAGACCGTTGCTACCTTCTCACAGAATGTACAGTTCAAAAAAGGTGAAAAGCAGCAACAGATTGAGTTCAAGAAAGAAGGTTTGAAAGACCTGAAACTTTGGACAGCTGAAACTCCGGAACTCTATACCGTAATTGTGCGTCAGAAAGACAAAAAAGGCAAGGAAGAATCAGTATTCTCTACCAAATACGGATTCCGTCATATCGAAATCAAGAATAGTGTGGTACTTGTAAACGGCAAGAAAGTCTTGTTCAAAGGAGTAAACACACAAGATACACACCCCGAACTGGGTCGTGCTATTGATGTACCTATGATGCTGAAAGACATTCTGATGATGAAACGTAATAATGTCAACACCGTACGTACCAGCCACTATCCACGTCAGGCCAAGATGTATGCCATGTTCGACTACTACGGACTTTACGTGATGGACGAAGCCGATGTAGAGTGCCACTTGAACTGGATGAACCACAGCGGTGACAAGCAGCAAGAATGTATCTCCAGCCAGGAATCATGGAAGCCGATGTTTATCGACCGTACCGTACGTATGGTATACCGCGACCGTAACCATCCGTCTGTATTCTTCTGGTCATTGGGTAATGAGGCCTCTCCTGGTTCCAACTTCTATGCTACTTACGATGCAGTCCGCAAACTGGACAATCGCTACATCCACTACGAAGGATACCATAACGGATTTGGCGATGCCCCCAGCGACTTCGTATCGGTAATGTATCCTACACTGGAATGGATGGTATACAATTCGGATGCAAACCACAACGGTAAGCCGACTTTCATGTGTGAATATGCACACTGTATGGGTAATGCCTTGGGTAACTTCAAGGAATACTGGGACATGATTGAACGCAGCAAGAGTGCCATCGGTGGCTGTATCTGGGACTGGGTAGACCAGGCTATCTACGATCCGGCAGAATTGAAATCAGGTAAAATCAAGACTGGTCTGCACAGTGGTTACGATTATCCGGGACCTCATCAGGGTAACTTTGTGAACAACGGTGTGATTACTGCCGACCGTCACGAAACTCCGAAGTTGAATGAAATGAAACATGTATACCAATACATCAAATTCTCCAACTTCAACCCTGCTACTCAGACACTAAGTCTGACAAACAAATACGATTTCACTAACCTCGACCAGTTCACTCTTTCGTATACAGTATTGAAAGACGGTAAACCGGTAGAAAGTGTACAAAACATAGCTATCCCTGCTACCGCTCCCGACCAGTCTGTTCAGATTGCGGCTCCGGTGAAAGCATTGGAAGCTGGAAGCGAATACTTCATCACTTTCGAAGTAAAACAGAAAGAAGATACACGTTGGGCAAAAGCTGGCCACATTGTAGCATCCGACCAGTTCTGTCTGCAGGAACGCCCGGCTATACTGAAAGCAGTAGAAGTAAGCAGCAAGGCACAGCCACTCAAAGTAGAAGAAACAGCTACAGCTTATACCATTTCCAACAATGTAGTAAAAATGGTATTCGACAAGAAATCTTCTCTGCTCACTGAGTATACATACGGTACCATGGCAGTATTGGCGCCCAACGGTGGATTCGTATACGATAACTTCCGCTGGATTGAAAACGATACCAACACAGACAAAGACAGCAAAGTAAAAGATGCAGTTCCTACCGTAAAAGCTTCGGAAGACGGCAAATCGGTAGTTGTTACCGCTTCACGCGATGCGCTTTGTCCTTACACACTGCAATACACCATCTATGCCAACGGAACAGTAGATGTAAAAGCTACATTCATGCCGGGTCAGGAAGGACTTCGCCGTATCGGTCTGAAAGCCCTCTTTGCCGAAGGTCTTGAAAATGTATCTTACTATGCACGCGGTCCTTGGGAAAACTACAGCGACCGTAAGATGGGTTCTTACTTCGGACGTTACGAAACAACCGTAAGCGACATGCAGGAAGAATACATGCACCCGCAGACCAGCGGCAACCGCGAAGACTTGCGCGAACTGGTGTTCACCAACAAGCAGCATAAGGGTATCCGTATCGAAACAGAAGGACAGGTAGGTTTCTCTCTGCTGCATCACGACGATGTCACCATGTCTGAAACCCGTCACCAGTGGGATTTGAAACCGTTGAAAGAAACCGTAGCACACTTCGACTATATGCAGCGTGGTGTAGGTAACGGAAGTTGCGGTCCGCAAACCATCGAAAAATACTGGTGTCCGTCAAGTGGTATCTACTCATACACTTTGCGCATCAGTCCGGTGAAATAATCATCATTTAGATACATTTATGAAGGCTGTCTCAACTCACTTTGAGACGGCCTTTTTTGTATCCGGATATTCCATCCCCAGCAATGCAGATAGAAAAGACTGGAGTCTGAAGCCAAGACCTCTTGACAAACATATTATGTATATCATACAACAAGAATAGAAAGGTAGTGACAGGCATGGGAGGCTTTAATCGCCGTCGTCGATTATAAAATCACCGCTGTTGGCTGTACAGCCGACGACGTCGTTCGCGCAGCCGACGTTGCCGAATTGAACGAACGAATAAGATCCTAAACTTATATCCATGGCAATGAGTTTATCCATTCTTTTTCATATGAATAAACCCATTACCGGGACTTTTTTATCCTTCTCCCTATCCCAATAAATACCAACAAATGGTGATTGTACCGCAACTATGCTTCCTGTAATTTTGCACCGGATTTCAAACAGGTATAAGGTATATGCGATATTTTCTGGTAGTTTTCTTGGCATGTATAAGCATTTTCTGTAAGGCGCAAACCATCACAGTAACCGGGCGTATTTTGGAAAGCAGTTCCAAGTCGCCCATCGAGTTTGCTACCGTATGGGTAGAAGCAACCGGTTCGGGTGCCATCAGCGACAAAGACGGGCACTTCCGTCTGGAACACATACCAGCATCAAACACCAAACTCACCATCAGTTGCCTGGGATATGCAACCCAGACCTACCTTATCCGCTCTTCCAAAGATAAAAACCCGACCATCTACTTGAAAGAAGCCACACTGGCACTCGACGAGGTCACTGTAACCGCCCGCCGGAAAGCAGACGATGCAACCACAGCCTATACCATCGACCGCACCGTTTTAGATCATCTTCAGTCTATCAGCGTGGCCGATGCCATCAGCATGCTCCCGGGCGAACGTACCAGTACTACATACAAACTAACCGAATCACAAAGCATTGCCATACGCGGAGGAAACAGCAGCGAATTGGGTAATTCCTCCTTCGGTACAGCCATAGAAGTAGACGGAGTACGGCTTTCCGGCAATGCCACACAAGGCATGTCGGGCACCGATTTAAGAAACATTGGAAGCAACCATATCGAAAGTATCGAAGTCATAACCGGAGTTCCTTCGGTAGAATATGGCGACATAACCAACGGGATGGTCAAAGTAAAAACATTCAAAGGAAAAACCCCATTCCTGTTCGAAGCCAGTGCCCGTCCTCATACACAGGTCTATTCTTTGAGCAAAGGCTTCGACCTGGGTGCACACCGGGGAATGCTCAACACCTCTTACGAGCGTGCCCGTTCGGTATCCGATCTGGCTTCTCCCTATACCTCATACGTACGCAATGCACTCACGCTGAAATACTCGAATACCTTCCTTACTGCCCGTCACAAGCAGGTGGATTTCGATGTCAACCTCAGTGGAAACATCGGAGGGCTCAATTCCGAATCCGATCCCGATGCATTCAATAACACGTACCAGAAGTCGCGCGACAACGCTCTTCGGGGAAGCATCTCGGCCACGTATCTTGCCAACTCAGCCTGGTTGTCCAATTTAAGTGCCGGTCTTTCTTTCTCGTACACCGACAAGCTGTCCGAAGTACGTACCCGCCAGTCCATGGCTTCTACCTACCCCTCCATCCACTCCATGGAAGAAGGTTATTTTGTAGGAGAAAAATACGAAGACAATCCCAACGCCGACATTACCCTCCTTCCCGTAGGGTACTGGTATCAGACAGCATTTACAGACAGTAAACCTCTTACATACAATGCCTATCTCAAAGCCAGATGGGCACACCGTTTCGGGAGAATAAGCAACAACCTTCTTCTTGGAGGAGAATTGAAAGGAGACGGAAATTCAGGAGAAGGAGTCTACTACGAAAACAGACTGACTACCTCCGACTGGCGCAAATACCGCTATAGCGAACTTCCCTTTACCCACAACCTCGCCTTGTATGCCGAGAATGAAATAAAGGTACAGTTCCCCGCCTCGCGCCTCAGTGTAAAGTTCGGACTACGCTCGGATATGACCTTCATCAAAGAATCGGCCTACGGTACCGTAACCAGTCTTTCTCCCCGACTCAACACCAGCTATACCTTTGCAGAACAGAAAGACGGCTGGTTGCAGGGAATTACCTTGCGTGCCGGATGGGGAAAAGCTGTCAAACTCCCCTCTTTCGACATTCTTTACCCACGCACCACCTACCGCGACCGTCTGGCATTTGCAGCCACCACCACTACCGATGGCACTGCCTACTATGCCTACTACACCCACCCCAGCAGTCTGCAATACAACAAAGACCTGAAGTGGCAATACAACATCATGCGCGAAGTAGGCATTGACGCACGCTTCAAAGGTGTAAAGGCCTCTGTATCGTTTTATTACAATACGATGAATCATCCTTATGCCTCAAGCGGAAAAACAGTCTATACCCCCATGGAGTATAAGTTTACCGATCAGTCGGCTCTCGAATCGTGTCCGATTCCTGCTGATGACAGAGTGTATCAGATAGACCGTACAACCGGTATTGTAACCGTAAGCGACAAGACTGGTACCTACCCCTCGCAGCAGTTGGACTATACAGTCATGAACGACTGGGAGACTGCTTCCATCAGCTTCAACACATCTTCTTCCAGCCGCATGGGAGTAGAATGGGTATTGGATTTCGATAAAATCAAAGCCTTGAATACATCCATCCGTCTCGACGGTAAATACTACCGCTACAAAGGCATTGACGAAGAATTATACCAGTCGTCCAGCTCACTTCGCTCGGCCGACGGACAACCTTATCAGTATGTAGGCTATTACGTGGGAGGGACAGGAAACTACAATGGAATGATTACCAAGCAGCTGAACACCAATCTTACCATTACGACCCACATACCTAAAATAAGAATGATTTTCTCTCTCCGTGTAGAAGGAACATTCATCAACTCCCGCCAGAACCTGAGCGAATACAGCGGAGGTACCCGAAGCTATATTCTGGATGACAGAGACAGTAATCTGCCTTCTGCTTCGGGCGGAAGCATCTACGAAGGCGATCACCATGTGGCTACCTACCCGCTTTATTACGTAAGCAGGGATGACATCCACAACCTGAAGCCTTTCATGGAAACCTATCTTTGGGCTGCACAGAACGATACCCAGCTGTACAATGAGCTGAGCAAACTGGTCATGAAAAGCAATTCCGGATACACGTTCAAGGAATGGAAGTATTCTCCTTACTTTTCCGCCAATCTGAATGTAACAAAAGAAATCGGCAAACACATGACCGTATCGTTTTATGCCAATAATTTTTTCGATACCATGCGAAAAATCAAATCATATCATACCGGTACCGATGTCAGTCTTTTCGGCTCCGGATATGTGCCGACTTTCAACTATGGCATTACACTGAAACTGAAAATATAAACATTAAAGCAATATGAAAAAGAATCTCTATCTTTTGTGCTGCCTGATTCTGGCAGCAGTAAGTTTCGCTTGCAGCGACGACCACAATGAAAACGGATACCAAACCACCGAACTGATAGTAAAACTTGAGTATCCGGAAAGCAGCATTACTCCAGCAGAAAACGTCGTAGTTACGCTGAGAAACTCCGTGAACAACACCGAATACGACGCCAAGACCAATGCCAGCGGAGAGGCTGTCTTCCAGATTCCTTCCGGAACCTACGAAGCATCGGCTACCGAAACCCGGGTAGACGGAACCGATGTAGTGGTCTTCAACGGAGTAAACTCCAATGTAGTGGTCGGCAACCAGCCACTCAGCATCACGTTGAAACTGGTGGCATCGAACAGCGGCTCGGTTATCATCAAGGAACTTTACATCGGAGGCTGTCCGGATGATGAAGGAGGCGCAGGCTTCAACTTCGACCAGTCGGTAGTGCTTTACAACAACTCGCCTGTCACAGTCGATATCAGCGACCTCGCCTTTGCCATGGTCAATCCTTACAATGCCACTTCGGCAAACAAGGACTATGTAAACGGAGAACTTTTCTACAAAAACGAAGGATGGACTCCGGCAGGAATGGCTGTATGGCATTTCAACACACAGGTAGAACTGGAATCGGGAAAACAGATTGTAATCAACATATGCGGAGCCATCGACAACACCGTCACTTATTCCCAGTCTGTCAACTATGCAAACCCCGACTACTATTGCTTCTACGATCCGTCTTCAGGACTGAGCAATACCAAATACTATCCGGCTCCCTCTTCAGCCATTCCTACTTCACACTACCTCAGTGCAATGGTCTACGGATTAGGCAATGCATGGCCGCTGAGTCAGGTTTCTCCGGCTTTTTTCCTTTTTCGTCCCGAAGGAACAACCCTACAGGCTTTTGTCGACGACCCCAATACAACAAACAACTACGGCGGAAGTCAGGTGATGGGTAGAAAGAAAGTACCCAATGAATGGATTGTAGACGGTATCGAAGTCTTCAAAGCCGGAGAGTCGGGTGCACTGAAACGTCTGACAGAAGCCGTAGATGCCGGATACATTGAAACTACTGGCAGAATGGGATATACCCTTTACCGCAATGTAGACAAGGCAGCTACCGAAGCCATTGCCGGAAATAAAGACAAGCTGGTCTACCAGTACAGCGGAGGTACAGAAGGCAGTACAGACCCCAGTGGTATCGATGCCGAAGCATCTCTCAAAAACGGAGCCCGCATCATTTATCAGGATACCAACAACTCAAGCAAAGACTTCCACCAGCGTGCCAAGTCGTCGTTGAGAAACTAATCTTCCAACCGAGGAATACGATTTATACATGAGAAAAAAATTTCATTACCTGTTACTTGGGATAAGTGGGGCTTATAGCCTCACCTGTTCTGACATATACGCTGCCGAGCCTCATCAACTGGCAGACTTTGCCACATCCGTGCATCAGGAAACCACGACAGCCGGACACAACCCGGCGTTTCTCACCGTCTTGTCCCTACCTGCACATTTGTCATATCTGCAAGTCTCCGCCCACATTGGCCAAGGCTCGTTTTACAACTACCAGCAAAGCAAGCACCATACCCAGGGAGGTATTCACACCGAATCGTATTACCGTCTGAACCGGAACATCACCCTCTACGGAGCCATGGGCTACCTCCAATCTAAAGGGAAAGATATGGAAGGAACCGCCTTCATCAATCCGTCTGCTCCTTTCCACATTGTAGAAGCCAACTCTTCCAACAAGGGAGACAAGAAGATGGAGACTTATCATCTACAGGGAGGAATAGGCTGGAAGGCACTTCCCCAACTCAGCATCGGAGCTTCCATAGACTATACTGCAGCCAATTATGCCAAATACAAAGACCTGCGCCATAAAAATACACTGATGGACATGCAGGTAGCTGCCGGTATCAACTGGCAAATTAACCAGGCATGGGCTGTCGGACTCTCGTACCACTATCACCGCAACAATGAGGCCGTAGAGTTTGCCACCTACGGCAACAAGGATATCCAGTATTATTCCCTCATCAGTTACGGCAATTTCTACGGACTGAAAGAAGCCTTCGGCGAAAGCGGATATACCGCAAGCCGCACCCCACTGTTCACCGAATGGCACGGTCTTTCCCTGCAGGGTTTATGGTACCTCTCTCCTCGCCTGCAATGGTTCAGCGAAGTATTCTTCCATTCTCCCAAGGGCAGGTTCGGCAAAGGCACTTCCACCTCAGTCACCTTTACCACCCACGAAGGTACGGATAAAGGATACAACGGACGCTTGTCTTACCGGAAAGGCAATTGCACCCACATTATAGATGGTGGTATAAGCTGTCATAATCTGAAAAATTACGAGAACTCGTACAAAGAATCTACAGACGAGTCGAACGTCACCCAAATCATTTACTACGGTAGCAATGAAGTAATGGACCGCAAGGAATGGAAAGGCAAACTGGACTATACACTTTATGCCGGTCGGGCAGGTCGGAATCCGAAATGGATTACCGGTATCCAAACCTCGTTTTATGCACGGAATACCACCACTTCCGTATATCCTTATTACCGCAAGCAAGACCTTCATCAGATAGAAGCTATAGCCCATGCCGCACGAAGCATCCCACACCGCAAAGGAGTATATACCCTACGCCTGCAAGCCGGATACGGCACAGGAGGAGGTACCCTGAAAGAAGACGGCCTCTATACTACTCCGGGCAGCAACCAGCAGGCGCCCTTCAGCAGAGAAGATCTTCTGCTTCAAGAGTTCGAATATTATACAGCGCCAAGGAGCCTTGCAGGAACCGGCCTGCGCTACGAATATGCCTGGAGCGAAAAGCTGGAACTGTATGGAGAAGTGTCTTATCAGTACACGCGTGCATACCGTACCACACAGACCGGAACAGACCGGCATGATATCGGCTTGCACATCGGATGCCGGTTCTGATGCGTAAGAATACCTACAAATGGGGATGGCGCAGCATTTCCCAATGCACTATTTTTGCAACACTTTTAAACGAACGACATGGATAAAATCATTGAATGCGATAAAATCACACATTATTACGGCAACAGGCTTATTTACAAAGACCTGAGTTTTGAAGTAGAAAAAGGCAAGGTATTAGGTTTATTGGGTAAAAACGGAACCGGGAAAACCACCATTATCAACATCCTGAACGGCTATCTGAAGCCCCGGAGCGGTGTATGCCGGCTTTTTGGCGAAGAAATGGAACATCTCACCCCACAGACCAAAGCACGTATCGGTCTGCTGCTCGAAGGCCACGTACAGCATACCTATTTCAATGTAGGCCAGATTGAACGTTTCTACAGCGGCTTCTTTCCCAAATGGAACCGCGATGCCTACTACGAACTGCTGAAAAAGCTACAGGTACTCCCCTCCCAAAAACTAAGTACCATGTCTTGCGGGCAACGCTCACAGGTGGCTTTAGGACTGCTGTTTGCACAAGATCCGGAATTGCTTATTCTCGACGACTTCTCCATGGGGCTCGACCCGGGATACCGCCGTCTTTTTGTTGAATATCTGAAAGAATATGCTTCGGCAGAAAACAAGACTGTATTCCTCACCTCCCACATTATTCAGGACATGGAACTGCTGATAGACGACTGTATGATTATGGACTACGGACGTCTGCTTCTGCACAAACCCGTAAAGGAAATCATGGAAGGATTCCGCCGTTTCCGTTTCACTTCTTCTGCCGATATCCGCTTTGGACAAGACGAAGGCATCTGGAATTGCGAACGCATAGGAAACAACTGGGAACTGTATTCCTTCCTCCCTACAGCAGAAGTCGCTCATAAGCTGAAACAATACGGAATAGAACAGTTTAAAGAAGAAAATCTCTCTTTGGAAGACGCATTTATTGGTTTAACAGGTAAATATTGAATCGTATGAATTTATTTTATGCATTAGGATACAAAGAATGGATAAAGACACGCCGCATTATCGGTGTACTGGTGCTGCTCTTTGCCGCTGTGCTGACCTACACATTTATTGAAATCACATACAGTCTTCGTCTCGAAGGAGCAGTCCATACCTGGTACAGCCACATTTATCAAGGTGTTTCTGTAGCTCCCTGGTTTGCCAGTCTCACACTGCTGGCCGGACTGGTTCTTGCGCTGACACAGTTTGTACCGGAGATGACCAACAAACGGCTGAAACTCACCCTGCATCTTCCTGCCCAGGAAATCCGTATCATGAGCAGCATGCTGCTGTACGGTCTGTGTGCGCTCTTGCTCCTTTTCTTCCTTTTCGAGGTTGTGCTTGTAGGTATCGGAAGCCTTTATCTGCCGGCTGGTGTGTTGCACCAGCTGGGCTGGCAACTGCTTCCATGGAGCATGGCAGGTATTGCCGTGTATGGTTTCACTGCATGGGTATGCATCGAACCACAATGGAAACAGCGTATATGGAATGCGCTGACAGGGACAGCAGGTATCGCCATGCTCTACGTATCGCAATATCCCGGTGTATACGCACACTTTCTTGCCGAAAGTATTGCAATCGCCTTTTTGGCCCTTCTTTTTCCGCTTTACTCTTGCGCGCGTTTCAAGAACGGCATCCAGTAATCTCTCTTCCCGTACACTAAAAACAAGGACGAAATGAAATACAAGAATCTTATATTTATCGCGATTGTCGCTTTTACCACACTGGTAGGAAGCTGGGTTATCCCTTCATTGGCTCAAAAAATGACCGACGAATCGAAAGGATACCCGCTCATGTACTATAGTGCTCGTCTGAAGGAACTCTGCATGATAGACTTCCGCACCCATCCGGACTTCTTCTCCGACATTAAAGGAAACCGGTATGCCCGTGCCGACTACGACTCTCTGCTGCCGCTGCTCAATGCCCGCCAGCTGATGCTGGACGGCACTATGCCCGACTCCATCGACGGTCATGCCATAGACATGAAAACATTACGCATGACACAAGTCATGTTCCGTTACCGTCCGCAAGACATGCAGATGCCTCAGCCTCCTATGGGTGTACTTTTCGAAGCGATGCCCAAACGCGGCAAACCGACCTTGCCCGGCGACTATTTTACTCTGACAGACCGGATTACTTTCACCGATGCAGAGACCAATACCACAGACGAAAAGAAAAGCAATCGTTTTCAAAAAGAAATGCAGAAAAAAGGATTTGCCTTTCCGGCACAAGGCTATTGGGGAAATCCTTCTACCCGCAAGCCTTACGAAGAAGGTTATTTCTGTCTGGATGCCCACGGGGAACTCTTTCACCTAAAGATGGTAAACGGACGTCCTTTCGTGAAAAATACTCATCTCAGCGACTCGCTGGATATACGCTGGTTTGTCATGAGCGAAGTATCCGACAAACGGTTCTACGGCTTTGTTTTCGGTCGTGAGGGTGAAGTGGGAATCATAGAAAGTACAGCAGAAGGCGGCTATTTCTTCCGCCGTCTCGACATACGTCCTTTCTGTCCGGAAAAAGACCAGCTCACCATCTTAGGCAATCTTCTCTACTGGACCGTATCTGTTACCGACAATCAAGGGATGGATACATATGGATTGGATACGGAAACCTTGTCTTGCCTCTCCTCTTATTACCAGCCTGTCAAACAAGTCATGTGGGACAGTGTTTCGGAGTGGCTCTTTCCCTTCCGCCTTTCCCTGCAAAGCGAAGAGAATGCCTTTATCAACCTCTATTGGCATACCGGGACCTGGAAAGCTTTTCTACTGAATGCACTTCTGGCGCTTTCTGCACTGCTTCTCTTCCGACGCACCTCTCCTGCCCGACGCGGACTCTGTGCCGGATGGATACTGCTGACCGGTATCCCGGGATGGGTAGCCTTACTGATTATGAAAAAAGAAAACTGAATGTATAAATCAATAAAAAACAAACAAGTATGAAAAAGTATGTATATTTATTAGTAGCCATTTTAGGACTGAACCTCACCGCTTGCGGCAACGCCTCTAAAAAGAACAATGCAGACACAGCCGACTCTACTGCCGTAACCGCCAGTCAGGCACAGTACGTAGAAGATATATTGGCAAAAGCAGAAGAGAATGTAGGAAAAGAAGTAAGCTTACGTGGTTTCATCACCCATACCTGCAAACATTCCGGAAGAAGATGTTTCGTAGCCGGTAAAGACCAGAAAACCTCTATCCGCGTAGAAGCCAAAGGAGAAATCGGCGGATTCAACCGCGAACTGATTGGCTCGGAAGTCATTATTAAAGGTATCTTGCGTGAAAACCGTCTGACCAAAGAATACATCGACCAGATGGAAGAAGCCATCAACGACAAAAAGGTGAAAGACGACGGCTCGGCAGAATCGTGCGATGCGGAAACCGCAAACATTGCCAACATGCGCAAATGGATGAAAGACAATCAAAAAGATTTTTATTCCATTTATTATATAGACGGAACGAACTATGAAGTGGTGGAAGAATAAAAGTTTTTCATACTGGTTGCGTGTAATCCATCGCGATTTGGGTTTCCTCATGGTAGGAGTCAGCCTGATTTATGGGGTATCGGGCATGCTGCTCAACCACATGAACGGGAAAGACCCTTCTTTTCAGACCACAGAAGCCACACTAACCTGGAAAGCCGGTATGGATAAGGAAGCACTGACCGAAACGTGGAATGCAACCGAAGGACTTCCTACCCTGAAACGTGTCTTCCCGGTAGACGAGGAAAACATCCGTCTGATGCTGGATGGCGGAGTAGGAATCTACAATTCCGGCAACGGTACACTGGATTATGAAGTACACAAGAAACGCCCCGTTGTATACTGGTTCAACCGTCTTCATTACAACCGTGTGGAAGGGTGGAACATCATGGGCGACTTTTTTGCAATTTCCCTCATTTTCTTTGCTCTTTCGGGGATGTGGATGGTAAAAGGGAAAAACGGTCTGAAAGGCAGAGGCAAATGGTATCTGCTGGTCGGAATCCTTATTCCTCTGGCCTATATACTGTTGAGCTAAGCCTCATCTTCGCTTCCCCCTAAAAAAAGTGTCTGAATGAATTTCTTTTCATTCAGACACTTTTCTCTTTTTCCAGACTATCCTGCAAGCGGTCTACATCGAACAAAAGAAAGTAACCAGAAACGGTACACTGAAATCGACCACAAAACCATGGAATACCGATACAATTACAAATTCCTGTCCGGCACAACGGGTAATAATAGGCAGTGTGGTATCCATGGTAGTCGCCCCACCCGATGAGATAGGAGCCAGATTGCCAAACCAGCGCACCAGTAAAGGAGCACACAGCAAAGTGATAATTTCCCGTGAAATATTGGACAGCAAGGCAATGGTGCCTAACTCCGCTCCCCTGTACTCCGTAATAAAAATACTCGACAGAGAATAATATCCAAAGCCGGAACCTACAGCCATACAGTCGGTCAGGCTCCGGTGAGGCAACAACAGACTGACTGCTGCCGCTCCAGCCAATGTGCCCAAGATTGTCATCAGCGGAAGGAAAACCAGACGAGGATTCAGGGCACAGAAATTACGTATGGTCTGCGGATCGTTGCCTATACTTAAGCCCACACTGAACATCAGAGCACACAACGCATAAAAACTCAAGTTGCTCTGTTGAAAAGATGCAGAAATCCAGCCACACATACCGGCTATTGTACCCAGTACAAAAAAGCCGACAATAATCAGACTTCCTTTCATTGCTCTGCCCCCTTTCTTCCATAGAGCACCTTCCACAGTCCCCATGCGCAAACACAACTTCCCAATACACAAGCCAGGGTAATCACTACAGCCTCTACTCCCAAAGTATGCAGATTTTCCATAATACGGCGATTCCCGCCTACTTCTGTCCCTAACAAAAACAGCAACAGCCAGATCAGTGCCGTAATAACCCGATGCACTCCCGTCATCCGCTGTTTCCTTAAGAGGAAGCCCAATGCAATCCCCCCTATCATGATACTAATCACTGTAAACATGCCTTCTACCGATTCGTTTAAACTGAAATGCAAAGATAGAAGAATAAAACGAGAGTTACGCTGCTCTACTTTATAAGTTACCGCCAGTCCTTACAGGTAAAAACTCCAGTACTCACCCGATAGTACTGGAATTTTTTCATGGAAAAAGTACAGTACCGATTAGAAAGGAGTATTTAAAGTAAAAGCAGGAGTAAAATACGGTACAAACAATAAAGAGGTAAATCTACATTATTTGCTTTACACCCCACCTGTCACATCTTTCTGCAAAATGAAAGAAAAGACTTTCCCTTTTCAGACAAAATGCTCCCTGTCTATCTTATTTTTTTCTAATTTTGCTGCAAAATTCGTAAAACAAGAAACATAAATACTAATTTATAAAGCTATTTTATTATGAGAAGAAAAAGTAAACAATCAATTTTAATTATCATTTTCTTATTATGCATATTTCCGAAAATTCAAGCTCAGACTAATGTCCGTCCTTATAAGGAGTGGGAAGCAACTCAATTCGTTGCTGTAAGTGGACATCAGCCCGAAGATTATGTCCTTACAGATAACAACTGGGAAATAATATACACCCTACGTACCCCACATACTAAAAACGAACTCCTTGATATGGGGATAAAATGTTCTGACAGTCAATTATTACTGTTGGAGGTAGGAGGACTGATTAAGAAAACAAAAGGAAAATGGAAATGTACAATTCCCATTCTCAATGAAGAACAGACTGCCTCTTTAAGAAATGTCAGTAAAGAGATTGCGAAATCTATGTATTCAAAAACTAAAAATGATTTTGTTTCCCTCGTACATACAATTAAAGAGATGGGATTTGAGAATAACGCACTTTCATTGGTCTTTTCATATCTTTTGGATGGTAGAATGTGGACAAAGCTGGTTTTATTCGATGATATAAATAACCACGCAGGTTGGAGTGGTTGCTATTGGGTTTTATATGAGCCACGTAAAGACCTTAAATTCGGAACAAACGGTTTCGGTAATATGAATTTGATATTAACCTATCTCAACAGCGAAGTCTCACCAAGCAGTAAAACGATGGATGATAGTGCTGATGAAATATCCAAATATGGAAAAATCAACAATCCGCAACTTATTGCTAAACTAATCACCTATGGTTTGACAAATAATAAAGGAGATATTCAATTCCCTATAATAAAAAAACAACAAGATAGTTTTCATCAAATTATTGATAAGCTTGTTAATTCCATTTCGTTAGAACTTAAAAACAACTGTGGCAATATCGCAACTCAATATGATATAAATGATGAAAATACTGCAATGGTGATTTTGTATCATGAAGTTATGTGGTATTTAATGGATAATCTGATTCAAGATAAAGTGCTACATATTCCGGCTATTTTTAAAGATGCTGTAAAGAATAAACAGCGGTTGAATGAAGTGGTTTTCTTTATTGAGGGTGGATTGATGCAATAATATCTATTCCTTAATAATCTGGTGTAGATAAAATTTTGCGTTAACATTCCGCTATAAATTCAATACTTCCAAGAGCAAGTACAAGAATACGGGTGCAGGCGAAAGCCAGAAGAACCGTATGTAAGAATAGCATCAAATTCATAAATATTATCTTTTAAATGCATATAGAGGTAGCCCGTTTCGGCTACCTTTATATACTTTCCTTTTTAATGCGGATTTGATTTTACAATCAAGATAATATTTTCTGGAATTACCAGCTTTTCCCTTCCTGATTCGTATTCATCGTAACCAGTGTCCTTCTTTGTTTTATCCATTTTACTCAATTACCAAAGCCGAGCAAAGAATTTCATGAATATACGAACACTACAGACATTTATATTATAAGTTACTGATAATAAGTCTCTATTTATAATATAAATAAAAGAATATATTTCCGATTATAAACACTATATTTGCGATATTAGTAGAGTTTTGTTGAAAAATACAAAATATAAGAATTAATACATAACTATAAATCAATATGATATGAATATAAGAATGAGAAGTATTACGATTAAAAAATGTCTTATCATGTTACTTTTGATAATCTCAAGTAACATTGCTATTGCGCAAGATTGTCTTGACACAGAATCTTATTATCAATACATTAAAAATAACGGACAACCACATTTGGAATATGTACTTGATAAAATACGTTCACATTCAGTTGTTGCATTAGGGGAAGATCATTGGATAGATGTACATCCTCAATTCTTGTGCGATTTGATAACTGCTTCGGCACAGGATTCAACGGCAAATATTGATGCAGTTGCAGTTGAGTTTGGTTCCGAAAGGTATCAGTATCTCGCTGATAGCTTGATAAAATCCCCTGTTTACAGAGAAGATCTAGTCTTTAAGATATTGCAATATACACCTGATGATCTGGGGAATCCATATAAAGAATATGCAGATGTTTTCAAATCTGTATGGGAAAACAACCAAAAGAAACCTGAGAATCTCCGAACACGTATCCTTTTAGTGGACCCGGCATATATACAAGATTATTTTGATGGCAAAGACTATGTATATACGGGCTCACGAGATGATAATATGTTTGATATCATAAGAAACTATATCATTAAACGCTCGCACATTGTTTTTTATGCTGGAGCATCACATACCTTGGCACGTATAAATGGTACACGTCAAGGCGATTACTACTACAATTGGCCTTCAGCCGGCTTTTTACTTAAAAGTTGTTATCCGCAAGATGTATTCATCATTAATTTATGGGGTGGTCAAATGGGAAGCAAAGGCTATATAGAAAATAATCAGACACGGTGGAATCTTATAGCTGACGGTGTAATAGATAAAGCATTTCAGAAAACTGGCAATAAACCTGTTGGATTTGATTTAAAAGATGATTTCCCTCTATTAAGAACAGAAACATATTTCGCTAATCCTACAATAAAACTGTCAAATTATGGGGAAAAAGGTTCACCTTACGCTAAAGAGCAAAAACTTAGTGATATATGCGATGGCATTGTATTTATTAAACCTGTATCAGAATTTAATGGAATTCAACTTATAAATATTTATGATAATGAATTTATTGAGAAGGCAAATAAACGTACTAAAGGTTCTTGTAAAACAGCAGAAGATATATTGAAAACTGTAAAGGAATGGCATCCTATTCTGCAATTTTAATACTACTAACATAATAATGAAGCCTCCGGATGGGTAACTTTCCGGAGGCTTCGTACATCTCTATCGGCAAAGAAATTTAGAAAACCTTACAGAAAAGCCTCGGTATCACCTTTCATACATCCTTCACAAAACTCATAATCTCAAAAGAGGGGTTTCCCGTGTTCAAATGCACATAGAAGAGAAGCAGGAATTTGGTAAAACCGTCCTCAATCTCAAGACAACTAGACTCTTTCCAAACTCCTATTCACAGGAGCAGTCAATAACTTATTCATAACTTCCCGTTATATCCGACCTCTCTTCCGGAGAAAAGACGTACCTTTGCAGCCCGAAATTAAAAAAACGAAGAACGATGCTGCTACCTTATTTACATCCCGAACTAATAGAAGCTGGCTGTGATGAAGCCGGAAGAGGTTGTCTGGCCGGAGCTGTGTATGCAGCAGCCGTGATTCTGCCTCATGATTTTCACAACGAACTGCTGAACGATTCTAAACAGCTGAGTGAAAAGCAACGCTATGCACTGCGCGAAGTGATAGAAAAAGAAGCTGTAGCATGGGCTGTGGGGGTAGTTACTCCCGAAGAAATAGACAAAATAAACATTCTGAATGCATCGTTTCTTGCCATGCACCGGGCTATAGACGAACTGAAAGTACGCCCGCAACATTTGCTGATAGACGGAAACCGTTTCAACAAGTATCAGGATTTGCCTCATACTACAATTGTAAAAGGAGATGGAAAATATCTGTCGATTGCAGCGGCTTCGATTCTGGCAAAAACATACAGGGACGACTACATGAAAGAGCTACACGAAGCTTATCCGCAATACGACTGGAAAGGCAACAAGGGGTATCCTACTCCCAAACATCGGGCAGCCATTGCGCAATATGGCATTACGCCTTATCACCGCAAGACTTTCAACCTGCTGGGCAACGAACAACTTTCTTTCGACTTCTGATTTCTCTGTTTTATTCACAATACAGAGAGTTATTCACAGCACCTGTTAATAACTTTGCAGTTATGAACAGGCTTGCCTTGTTTTCAACAAGGATAAAATTCCTAAAAAATGCACTTAAGCACAAGATATTTTGTATTTTTGCATGTTGTAAAGCATAGAAATATTAACTCTTAAAATACAAATAACAGTATGGCTAAAAAAGCGCTTTTAATGATTCTTGATGGTTGGGGATGTGGCGACCGTCAGAAAGACGATGTAATCTTCAACACCCCGACTCCGTATTGGGACAGTCTGTTGGCTAACTACCCTCATTCTCAGTTGCAGGCAAGTGGTGAAAACGTAGGTTTGCCTGACGGACAGATGGGTAACTCTGAAGTAGGCCACCTGAATATCGGTGCCGGACGTATCGTATATCAGGACTTGGTAAAAATCAACCGCGCTTGTGCAGACGGAAGCATCCTTCAGAACAAGGAAGTGGTAGCTGCATTCTCTTATGCAAAAGAAAACGGAAAGAACATCCACTTCATGGGATTGACTTCAAACGGTGGTGTACACTCTTCTTTGGACCATCTGTTCAAATTGTGCGATATCGCTAAGGAATACGGACTTGAAAATACATTTATCCACTGCTTCATGGACGGTCGTGACACAGACCCGAAGAGCGGTAAAGGATTTATCGAACAGCTTTCTGCTCACTGCGCACAGTCTGCAGGAAAAATCGCTTCTATCGTAGGACGTTTCTACGCTATGGACCGCGACAAACGTTGGGAACGCGTAAAAGAAGCTTACGACTTGCTGGTAAACGGTACAGGTAAGAAAGCTACTGATATGGTTCAGGCTATGCAGGAATCATACGATGAAGGAGTTACTGACGAGTTCATCAAACCGATTGTAAATGCAAACTTCGACGGTACTATCAAAGAAGGCGATGTAGTAATCTTCTTCAACTACCGTAACGACCGTGCAAAAGAATTGACTATTGTTCTGACTCAGCAGGATATGCCGGAAAACGGTATGAAGACTATACCGGGCTTGCAGTTCTACTGTATGACTCCGTACGATGCATCATTTACAGGTGTACACATCTTGTTCCCGAAAGAAAACGTACAGAATACTTTGGGAGAATATCTGGCTGCAAACGGAAAGACTCAGTTGCACATTGCAGAAACTGAAAAATATGCACACGTTACTTTCTTCTTCAACGGTGGACGTGAAACTCCGTACGATAACGAAGACCGTATTCTGGTACCAAGCCCGAAAGTTGCTACTTACGACTTGAAACCGGAAATGAGTGCATACGAAGTAAAAGACAAACTGGTAGAAGCTATCAACGCTCAGAAATATGACTTCATCGTAGTAAACTATGCAAACGGTGACATGGTAGGACATACCGGTATCTACGAAGCAATCGAAAAGGCTGTTGTAGCAATCGACAACTGTGTGAAAGATACAGTAGAAGCTGCAAAAGCTAACGATTATGAAGTAATCATCATTGCAGACCACGGTAATGCAGATCATGCATTGAACGAAGACGGTACTCCAAACACTGCTCACTCACTGAATCCGGTTCCGTTTGTATACGTAACTGCAAACAAGGATGCAAAGGTAGAAAACGGTGTATTGGCCGATGTGGCTCCTTCTATCCTACACATCCTGGGTATGGCTCAGCCTGCAGAAATGTCTGGTAAGGACTTGATTAAATAAGATATACATCTCTAATAGAAGACAGCGTGTCTGTATTCCGGTATCACTCCGGACAGACACGCTGTTCTTTTTTATGTCATTATCTTTCTTTATACAAAGAACGGACAGACCACTCATTAAATCTCTTTACACCCATACTTAGAAAAAGTGAAATGAAGAATCTGATAGCAGCATAGGGATAGATGGGAGTTATTTCGTATCTTTGCACGGATAAAAAGAAATCAGTATGGTACAAATAGACGATGTAGTAGTAAGCCTGGATGTATTCCGCGAAAAGTTTCTTTGCAATCTGGATGCCTGCAAAGGAGAATGCTGTATAGAAGGAGATGCCGGAGCTCCGGTAGAACTGGAAGAAGTAGCACAGCTGGAAGAAGTACTTCCGATTATCTGGGAAGAACTGTCGCCCGAAGCACGTGAAGTGATTGACCGGCAAGGGGTGGTATATACAGACCAGGACGGCGATCTGGTAACTTCTATTGTAAATGGAAAAGATTGCGTATTTACATGTTACGACGAGAAGGGATATTGCTATTGTGCCATAGAGAAAGCTTACAGAGAAGGACGATGCAATTTCTACAAGCCTATTTCCTGCCATTTATATCCCATTCGTGTGGGAAACTACGGACCTTACAAGGCTGTGAATTATCACCGTTGGGATGTATGCAAGGCTGCTGTCCTGCTTGGAAAGAAAGAAAATCTGCCAGTCTACAAGTTCTTGAAAGAACCGCTGATACGAAAGTTTGGAGAGGTATGGTACAAGGAACTGGAAAGTGTAGCAGACGAACTGAAAAAACAGCATATTATTTAATTACATAAACATTGATTCTCTCAAACGTATTGAAGCATCCTCGTATGTATCTTTTCGGATACAATCGGGATGCTTCAATGTTTTTATCTAATACTGAAAACCAACTGTTCTACCTGAAAAAGCAACTAATTATTCTTTTCGTAAACGTACTTCTTTCACCGGACGCAGATAATATTTGGGAGTGGCTCCGGCATCGAGTACACGCTTGTTGTAAAAACAGAAAGTAGATTTTCCTTCATTGCACAAATAGCGGGCTCCATCTGTATAATAGAATCCATCCAAACCTTCGGCCACCAGAAACTTGTTCAGTTCTTCCATCGTAAAGCTGTAGAACTGGTCACGAAAAGCTTCTGCCTCATCTTTGGAAAAGACTCTCCAACCTTGTATACCATCTACATCGTAAGCAGACAATATGCTCTCCGTACCCGATGCAACGGTATAATACTGGTCGGGGGCAATCAGAAAAGCCTCCACTTCCTTCGATGAAATGGTCTCTACCTTCCAGACATAGAAAGGCCCCCATACAGCATCGGCTTGCGGTAATGTATTCACAGAAATGACTTCATCGTCATTGCCTTCCCCTCCGGAAGGATTGCCTCCTCCCTCTTCACCCCCTCCTTCATCGGGCTGGATTTCATCGAAACCAAATTCAATATCTACTCCCGGATGCCAGCCCTCTATCTGAAATTCGCCGTCAAGAGAAACCCCATCGCTATAATTTCCCGTAAAATGATAAGGGTATCCGGGCTTAAGGCTGGCATTATACGTATAGCTGTACACTTCATCTTTATCGGGCATACGTACCGTCACAGACAAATGGGTCTGTGTATCCTTACAAGGAAATACATAAACTGCATCCGACTTCCATACATGCCCTTCTTTGTGACAGGAAATGACACTGGATTCAGAATCGTTTTTGTAATTTCCGATAAAAGAGACCGATGAACTGACCGGTGATACGGCTACTTGCACGGCTTTAGCTTCTTCGGGTACAAGATTGAATGAGAAATGCAAAGCAGATACCATATAAGAAAGAGTAAGATTGACTAAGGTCGACTGATTTAAACTGACACGTGCCTGCCCCATCTGAAGCGGAAGAGTACAGCGGTTCTCATTTTTCAGACGGATGTAACTATCCGGAATCACTTCAAAGGGAAAAGCAAAATCGTCGGATGATAAAGCAGAGAATACCGATACCGTATATTTTCCCTGGGGAAGAGAAGCAGAGAAACCGGCATAAGCCGATGCTATACTTTCCCGAAGTACACAGTTATTTGCCCCATCGAACACATAAACCGATAACGGATAATGCAATTTTGAATTATTCTCACTCTGCCAGTTCAATTGCAAAGTACAAGTAGTATTCACCTCTCCTCCCTCTGAATCCAGTTCTTCCTCCGGTTTATATTCCCCACAAGAGGCCAAGAACATAAACAAACCAAGTATTTGAAATAGTTTCATAATGAATATGTTTTATCGCTATAAAACATATCTTTTACACTATTCTGTACTTTTATACAGTACTTTTTTCCAGAAAGGTTGATTTTTACCGTTTTCAGGCTTCCGCTTGCCCTACCTTACGACATTTTACAAGAACTTTCTGCCCATCTCCCAGCGTTGTGGCAAACAAATAGATTTCTCCTCCTTCTTTTATTTTCAGTTTCTTCCGTAGGTCTGCTACCGAAGAAGGGAAATTGCGCACTGTAAGATTAGCCTTCTCTACTCCTTCCAAGAATGTTTTCAACTCTTTTTTCCCGAAACCGGATATTCCTACCACTTTAAAACAACGTCCCGGAAAATCGACGAACTGAGAAGAAGTATACAGATGACTATTGGAATGCAGCTTTTTTACCCCATAAGCCGATGCAAGCAAACGGAAAGGAGAAGCCTTCAGCAATGCAGCTCCCGGCTCATACAAATAGGTTTCCACTTGCTCCGATATAGGACAAATCGCTCTTTTCTCCTGCTCGTAGGAAAAACTGAAATGCTGCGACGGTGCATGAGAGAAAAGTTGCACACAATGAATCTGTACCTCGCTTGTTTCTTTCTTAACAGAAGCAGCTTCTTTCCGGAGAATCAGCAACAACTCCTTGCACTCGTTCTGAAGCGAAATGACATGAATCTCCCGAATATACTTCAAATCGCGCAAGGCAGAAGCAATATCCAGCATAGGAGAAAGCTTTATCAGTACCGTTTTCCCTTTTTCTACCAATAAAGGCTCAAGCGCACACACATCCGGTTCGCAATCTGTAATGGCTACAGTCTTTCCTCCATTCTTATCGCGACGTGCCGGATCGAGAAAAAGACAGTCTACAGGCTCCATCTTTGCCAGAAAATCAATACCGTCGGCATGATTTACACGGATATGATTCAACCCCAACAAAGGGAAATTATGCGTCGCCAACTCACACAGTCCTTCTTGACGCTCCACATAGTCAGCCTGTGCAAAGTTTCGGGAAATATAAGCACAGTCCACTCCGAATCCGGCTGTAAGGTCTGCAAAAGAATCCCCCCGAACCAGCGATGCCTTATAAAGAGCGGTCTGTTCCGACGAACACTGCTCCATAGACAGATGACCCGGATAATATATCCCCTCTACACTTCCCCATGAAGGTAACTTCTTCTCCGCAATTTGCCGGGCTGCAATCTGTATTACAGCCTCAGCCATATCGACCAAAGGATATTTCTTACCCTGAAGTGCCAGATTACGCACATCATCCTCACGATGTTCTTGTATGAAACGCCATGTTTCGGGAGATAAAGTTTTCATTTACCGATTTTAGAAAAGAGAATACATAGATAAATACCACAGGGGAACATAGTTAAGAAAAGGATAAAGACAGACAAACAGTCCTAAAAAACAAGAAGGTAAAGCTCCCACAACATGATTGAGCCTTACCTTCTCTATCTCCTTTGCCTTCTTTAACCACTCAACAGGCAGAATCAATATTCTTCCTCGTTGAAAAAGAAATCTTCTTTGCTGGGATAGTCAGGCCAAATATCTTCAATACTTTCGTATATTTCGCCTTCGTCTTCCATTTCCTGCAAGTTTTCAATTACTTCCAATGGAGCGCCCGAACGCATCGCATAATCAATCAATTCATCTTTTGTTGCCGGCCACGGAGCATCTTCCAGCTTAGAGGCTAATTCCAATGTCCAATACATAGCATTTCCTGTTTTTTAAATGTTTGACTCTTTTTTATTGTCGCACAAAAGTATAACAAATTCTTTCATATGCAAGTTTTATCCCAATAAATTTCATCATGATGTGTTAATTGATTTAACTTTCGAGATAAAATAAACAGATAATCGGACAATCTGTTGACAAATTGTTTCACTTCGGCATCTATCACGCATCCTTCTTCTGCCTCAAGTGCCAATATTCTGCGTTCTGCACGCCGGCATACCGTACGGCATACATGACACACGGAAGCTTCCTTCGATCCTCCCGGCAATACAAACTCAGTAAGTTTAGGCAGAGAAGCATCTATCTTGTCAATAGCCACTTCCAGTTTCCGTACTGTTTCTTCCGAAATACGGCTTTCTATGCGCAGTTCGGTTTGCGACTGATCGGTAGCCAGATAAGCTCCTACAGAAAATAATTTATGTTGTATGTATTGTAACAGAGTCCGGTTCTCTTCGTCATCCATCATAGCTATCAACATCCCGAGATGCGCACTCAGTTCATCGATTGTGCCATATGCCTCCAGTCTTATATGAGTCTTTGACACACGCACACCTCCGACCAATGAAGTCGTACCTTTATCGCCTGTACGGGTATAAATCAAACTTTTTTTCATAATACTAAGGTTACTTATTTATTATGCTAAATACTTACTCTGCAAATTTAGGAAAATAAAGGAGAGTACAAAATTGTCATTTTATGGATTTACACTCCATTCAAACTTTTTATAACAAGCGTCAAACAAATTCTGAGCTATTCTTATAGCTGACTGATAAGTTCTCTTAAATATAAAGACATGAATATTTCTCAGAAAAAATCAGAGAATGAAGATGTCTCATTACAGTGGTACACCCGTCTCATTGTAGTGAGACGGGTGTACCATTAGAATGAGACGAGCGTCTCCTTATAATGAGACACCTTTACCTATCCATGAAATGACTATAGGAAATTCACAATGCGATGTTCTTTAATACGCTGTTTATCAAAGAAAACAATACCTACATCATACAAATCGAAGGTAACCCCTGTACGCGAATCGGCAATTACAGACTTCCACCATTCTTTTTTTTCTTTCGTGGCATAAGGAGAAGCAATTACAAAGCAGGTACGCGAACCGGCTTTACTGCACAAAGCTTCGAATACTTCTTTATAATAAGGGGTATGAGCAATATGGACGAGCTCGGCAGAAAAGTCAATTGTCTTTTGCCACACATCCTCTGCATGGTATACAATCTGAGGATAAGAAGCCAGCAGGTTTTTCACGTCCTGGTGCAGACAACAGTCATAAGTATGAACTGGTACCTGTTTAGCCTCAGCCATATAAACAGTCGACAAGCCACTTCCTGTTCCTATTTCGAGTATAGAAGAAGGTTGCCAGTAGTTGGTAAACCGGAATAAAAATTTATCGACCTTTTCACGATAATGTGGTAAAGACAGCACAGCCTTTCTCTTATCATGCAAAGTACGGTATGCATAAAATGCCATACGCTCGTATACCACAAAAGTAATCAAGAAAAAATCAGAGGGAGAATGAACTCCGTACCCGCAACGATGACGGAAGCGACGACACCAATTCCAACCGCGAAAAAACCAATTTACCATCTCTATTCAACCTTATTAAGTAAAGGCAAAGATAGCGAAAGGCGAGAGCAGAGGAAAACGAAAACAACGTTTTCAGATTTTCCTTTGCCGAGCCGTATCCTATCTTCGCGCAAACAAAGATAGAAAAAGGCGAGTGCAGTACCAAGCCAAAAGCTTGCTTTTGAGCGAAAGTAATGCCGAGCCGCACCCTATCATCCGAAAAGATAGTGAAAGGTAAGAGCAAAGGCAAAGAGAAAACAAAGTTTTCGCTCATTGACGATGCCAAGCTGCCTCCTATTTTCTGAATAGATATATAAAATGTAGAGTTATCTAAAGAAAAAGGCTGTAGTCAACCATAAAATAGTTACTACAGCCTGTCTCCCTCAAAAAAATGAGAGTTTATTTACGTTGTCCCAACTGATCGTTCAGATACAAGATACCGGCACCATCACCACATCTTCTCAGTTTTTCTACAATACCCTGAGCAGTAGCTTCTTCTTCTACCTGTTCGCGTACATAGCCCCACAAGAAATCTTGAGAAGCCTTATCTTTTGCTTCAGAAGCTACATTTACCAAACTATCAATCAGTTCAGATACATGACACTCGTGCTGATATACATGTTCAAACACTTCAACAACACTTCCCCATCCTTGAGGTACTACATCAATTTTACCAACCTTAGCAGTACCACCACGTTTTGTCATATAGTCTGCCAAATCGTATGCATGCTGCAACTCTTCTTGAGACTGCTTTCTCATCCAACTTGCAAATCCGTCGAAACCTTCACGCTGCAAGTAGAAAGACATAGAAAGATAAAGATTAGATGACCACATTTCAGCAGTAATCTGATCGTTGATGGCATTTTGTAATTTTTCTGAAATCATAATATTATAATTTTTAATGAATAACCTTTTCTTATAAGCATACAAATAAAATGCCAAAAAGCTTTCTTCTCACAGGAAAATCATTGTCTGCCACCCTGTCACGAGTTTACTGCAACATACGTTCTTTTCCCCAGAAAAAGCGAGACACTTTACACCGGTCCATACACCAGGCTATCAGAAAGCTTCCGGCCAGCACAAAACCTACCGAAACAATCAAAAAGCACATTCCTGAAGTATCAAAACTGAAGAAAGATACAAAAGATTTTGTAATTACCGTGAAAATAGGGGAGAAAACCAATATCACAAACGTATTTCTGCCAATATACAGACATGCATCTCTCAACTTTCCCGAAAGAAAAGGATAAACAGTCAGTCCCATGCTAATAGCCAAATATACCATGGCCATTCCTCCCCACGTAAAGCAATTCAGATTCTGTTCATTGGCAGACAACCAGATAAAAGGCAGTATTCCCCACCAGGAAGTCTTGAAGAAAGCAGTAAAAGAAAGATTGCAGCGACGCAACATAATTCCTCCCCAGAAATAAAGTACATGAGGCAGAGAACTGATATGAAGTACTGTAGATTCGACTGCCAGGCATAAAGCCAACACAATGGAAAAAGAAAGCGTATTTTTCAACCATCTCCTTCCTACTCTGTCGAGCAGATAATAAGTCGTACTACATAACATAAGTGTATGCAAATACCAGTAAGGGCCCAATGGATGGAGAAAAAGTTTATCAGTCCAAACCGTCAGACTCAGTTCATCCACTCCGTCACGTACCGGCAGAATAGACGACATCACTATATATCCGCTTTCCATCACGGCATAAGGAACAAAAATCCAACCCATGGTGCGGAAAAAAGCAAGCGGCTTTTTGGAAATACTGACAAGATAGCCGGAAATAAGAAGAAAGGCCGGCATATGAAACGTATAAACCAGCTGTTTGGCATATGGATACTTATCACCGATATAGACCAGATGAAACACAATCATCAGGATAATGAATACACACTTCAAAAAGTCGAGCTCTTCTATACGTTTTTTCATGGGAATTACAGTTAAATAAAAAAAGCGGAGAGGTTATTTCTAACTTCTCCGCTTCAGTACCCAGACCCGCATTTGAAATATATAAATTGGGAACAATCCTATTAAATAGAAAATCAAAGAAAAATAAAGCATTATACACTAATATTCAATATATTACAAACACACACTTAGTTAATCCTATTTAATCGGATTGAAATAAATTCGGGATGATTGGGAACAATTTGGGAACAATTTATATATTTGTACCGTTACTAAAAATCCCGATTATGAAAGCAACAGCCTTTATCCGAAAATCCGCAAGTAAAAACGACACCAATAGTGTAGCTACAATCTATTTCCGATTAAGAGATGGTAAAAAGGACATTAAAGCTGCCAGTGAGCTGACAATTAACCCAAATCACTGGAGTAGCGAGAAGCAAGGGTATAAAGACAGAGTAGCCCTTGTTCATGAAGAAAAGAAACTGGCACTGAACAACGAAGTACAGAACATCATCAACCTGATAAGTCAAGAGTACACACCGGAAGCTGACAGCGAATGGCTAAGCACACTCATAGACAAATATCATCATCCAAACAGATATAAAACAGAAGAAGAGATTGCAGCGGAAACCAAACCCACCTTGCTGGATTTGTTTGCCGAATTTCTTGTCAAGCATAAATTATCAGAAGTTCGCATCAAGAACTTTCGAGTAGTACAACGTGCGTTAGCACGTTATGAACTATATGTAAAGGCAACGAAGAGAGGACAAAAGGGCTTTATCCTTGACGTGGATTTGGTAACACCTGACACGCTTCGGGATATGTGGGATTTCTTTCAGAACGAATACCAGTACTATGAACTTTACCCGAGCATTTATGAAGCCATTCCCGAAAAGAGGACACCACAGCCCAGAAGCAAGAACACGCTGATAGACTGTTTTTCAAGAATACGTACATTCTTCCTGTGGTGCTTCGATAACAAGCGTACCACAAACAGACCTTTCGACAAATTCCCGATAGAAGAATGTACATACGGTACACCTTATTATATAACACTTGAAGAGAGAGATAGAATTTTCAATGCCGACCTTTCAGCTACCCCACAACTGGCAATACAGAGAGATATATTCATATTTCAGACACTGATAGGATGCAGAGTGAGCGACTTGTACCGAATGACCAAACTAAATGTGGTCAATGAAGCCATAGAGTATATTCCCAA